>JANLUQ010000667.1:0-8896 GCA_031363565.1 Armatimonadota bacterium
TTTCGTGATGTCCCCGCCGCCAAACGTCCAGGGGCCGTTCTGGGCCAGGCAGGGGCGCGTGATACCGATTGGTAATCCCTGCTTTTTCAGGTCGGAAAGCTTGGCATCGTCCACCCCATAGTTCAGGCTCGTGTAGGGGACTTTAAAGCCCCCATCCAGCAGGGCCTGGAGCTGCTGCGCCTGGAATGCCCGGCTGAACTGGCCGCCGTCAGGGAACCCGCCCAGGCCGGTGTTTCGCGAGTCCGATTCGTAGTAGGCGCTTTTATGGGTGAACAGGGCCGACGTTCGGGCGCACTTCTTCGCGTCCGGGTGCAGCATCTGGATGAAATTGACGTAGAACCCGTCGGCATGGCGGCGCACGAATGTCCACTGCTCCGGGTGCGCGACCATTGCGTCCCACCCGTTCGCCGACCCGACATACACCTGCTGCGCCCGCGCCGGCTGGAGCAGAGAGGACAGCGCCAGTACGGCCAGCAGCTCGACTAGTCGCCTGGGACACCGTGTCCGCGCTTTATCCGCCATAGGGTTGTTCTTCCAGTGCCTTCCGGACGGCCAGAGCCATCCTGTTTGTGGCGGAGCGGGCGAGGGCCACCCCTGCCAGCGTCCGCGCGTCGTGATAGTCCCCTAGCCTCAGAAAGACCTCCGCGAGCAGGGCGGGCGCGCGGACGCCCTTGTTCAAGGTCGTGGCCGCCGCCAGGGGGACGACGGCTTCATTCAGGCGACCCAATTTGACGAAGCACTCGCCAAGCAGTTCAAGTGACTTGAAGTGCGGGGTCGCCGCGATGCTCTCTTGCAGCAGCGGGATGGCTTCGGCATGTTGTCCCCCGTCCATCAGTTCCCGCGCTTGCCGATACTGGTCGTGGGCGGACACCCTAGAAGTACCCTTCCTTTTTCCGGTCTTCCATCGCCGCCTCGGAGCGCTTGTCGTCCGCCCGCGTGCCGCGCTCGGTCGTCCGCGTGGCCGCGACCTCCTGAATGATCTCTTCCACGGAGTTCGCCGGGGACAGCACGGCCCCGGTGCAGGTCATGTCCCCGACGGTGCGGAAGCGGACCTGACGCCTTTCGGGTGTTTCGGTCGGGCGCTTGTTCAGATAGTCGGAGTCCGCCAGTAGGTTGCCGTCGCGCTCAATCACTTCGCGCTGATGGGTGAAATACAGGTCGGGCAGTTCAATATTCTCCTGCAAGATGTACTGCCAGACGTCCATCTCGGTCCAGTTGGAGATGGGGAAGACCCGGAAGTGCTCGCCCTGATGCTTGTGGCCGTTGAACAGGTTCCAAAGCTCCGGCCGCTGACCTTTAGGGTCCCACTGGCCGAACTCGTCCCGGTGCGAGAAGAACCGCTCCTTTGCCCGCGCCTTCTCCTCGTCCCGGCGCGCGCCGCCCAGCGCGGCGTCCAGTTTGAGTTCCTCGACGGCGTCCAGCAGAGTCACCGTCTGGAGCATGTTCCGGCTGGCATCGTAGCCCTTCTCCTCCACGGCCCGGCCCCGGTTGATCGAGTCCTGGACGTAGCGGACGATCAGCTTGGCCCCCAGCGACTCGACCCAGCGGTCCCGGTACTCGATTGCCTCGGGGAAGTTGTGCCCCGTGTCAATATGCAGCAGCGGGAAAGGAATGCGCCCCGGCCAGAACGCCTTGCGCGCGAGGTGGCTGAGAATGATCGAGTCCTTGCCGCCCGAGAACAACAGGGCAGGCCGCTCGAACTGCGCGGCCACCTCGCGGAGGACGAAGATGGACTCGGCCTCTAATTCTTTAAGGTGCGTCAGGTGATAAGAAGCCTGGTAGGTGTTCACGGTCTGGGTCATAGCCTCTAGTTTACCACAAGGGGAGTAGTAAAAGAAAAAAGTTGTCCGCCCGTCGAAAGTTCCCATGCCGCCTTCAGTGAACACTCTTCAGCGAACATTCTTCAGCGAACATTTCGCGCCGCGCCGCCGTCTCCCAACCAGGCGCTTGTCACCCGCCGCAAGCAGCACCGCCTGGATGCCCGCGACTCACGCATCCGCACCCAGGAGTACCGTGACCGGCTTTCGGGCAGCAAGTTCATCCCCGCCGAGCATCGCCGCCTGGCGCGCGAGCTGAATCACTGATGCTACGCACGGGCTGTGACCGGACCGTAAACGACCCGCCGTAAACGACCCGTCTGGGGGGCGAGACGCCGACCGCGGAGCCACTGCCCCTCGTAGGAACGGAGCGGGGTGAACACCCGACCCTGCGGGCGGGAGAGAGTCCTTGTCTTAATCTTCCGGTCGCAGACCGGTTGGCCGCCGGCCCCCCAGACCTGCCCTTCAGGGCGGGACTGCGTAACATCAGTCACAGCAGTCGCGCCATCTACACACCAGAAGCACGACGCCCAGACCCGCTGACCCGAATCGGCCTCCCACAGACATCAAGACGGCGGCGGCTCCGTTTGGAGCTGCCGCTGTTGTCTTGGAAGCCCTCTAATCCCCAATTCTGAGGGGATCGGAGAAGATGATGGCCCGTTCCCTCCTACCCCCCCCCGAATTGGGGGCCGGGGGGCGATCTGCGCCCTCAGCCCAGTGGCAGAACTGCCAGAAGTCCTGCATAATGCCCATGAATGTCTGAAATCAGCGCGGTGCGGTGCGTGTCCATAATCTTTGGCCCCTGAGCGGGCTGTCATCGGAGGGAGGATGCATCCCAAAAAAGCACCCTGCTACCGCACCGGCTGACGAGTGTGCGGCCATCGGCAGAGAAGGCAAGGCCGCCCGGAAGCCCCCAGGCTGGCTCCCCACTGTCCTGATGAGCAAACGGGCGAAACAATTCGCGACCCGTATCAGCGTCGAGGACAATCAGTTGGCTGCTAGGACTCTGGGTGATGACGTATTTCCCATTGGGCGAGATGACTACGGAGTTCAGAACCGCATCAGGGTCGTGCAAAGGGGCATTGTAACTGCGTTCGCGCGTCCAAGAGACAGCGCCGGTGGTTATATCAACCCGCCGCACGACGGAACCATCCGTCCCACCGCCCATGCCGCCCCAGTCGGCAGCTATGACAAGCCACTGTCCGTTCCGAGCCATGTCGAAGGCCCGCACGCGTGTGAAGGGGAAGTCTTTGGCTTCCTTGCCGGTGTCCGTGTGCCAAAGATGCAGCCGCGACGTTGAGTTATACACCCTGTCGCCGTCATCACTGTCCGCGAATCCCTTCTTGTTCAGGGTGCCACTGCCGATAAAGCCGAAGAGCTTCCCGTCTGGCGAGAACGCGATTTGGCTGTCTGAAGAGAGACCGCGCGGTATACCGAAGACGAGCCTGCCATCCGACGCCGTGTGGATGCCGTCCCCCATGCCGATGAAGCGCCCCTCCGGTGAGTAGCTAAGGGGCATGTCCC
This sequence comes from Armatimonadota bacterium, assembly GCA_031363565.1. Classification (GTDB taxonomy): domain Bacteria; phylum Armatimonadota; class Armatimonadia; order Armatimonadales; family Capsulimonadaceae; genus JANXMY01. The sequence goes on from JANLUQ010000667.1 coordinate 3,342, forward strand.
CTGCAATCCCCCAAAGCCTCTGACCTGAACGCCAGTTCCAGGCGAATACCTGGGACGCTTGAAATGTTTTCGGGCCGGGGTCGTCTGAGTGGGCATACCCGGAGGCCAGAACAGTCTGACCGTCCGGCGAGGGTGCCACCGCGTTCGAGCGCCAGTAGAACCCGTGCAGCCTGCGGATGAGCCGGCCGCTGGCGGCTTGGTACACGAACACGTCGGCGGATTTATTCCTCGAAGTACGCAAGGCATCGCGTGTGGGATCGCTTCCGGCGAAGATGGTCTTCCCGTCCGGTGCAATCGCCACGGCGATGACGTTGCTCCCCTGATCAACCGTCAGGCGCGGCAGCCGCATCTGGCGGATCAAGAGTGATCGGGCGACGAAGGCTGCCGATGTCACGAACACCGCCGCCACGAGAAACCAGGCAAAGAACTTATGGGGCAGCCGTGGCCGTGGTGGGCTTGGGGACGCGAGCAGGGGTGACACCTTTTGAGTCTCCTCTTCGGCGAAAAGAGCAGCCCCCTCCCCATCAGGAGAGGGGGCCGGAACTATGGTCCTACTTGTATCCCGGCAGGTACTCCGCCTCGGCCTCGAACATCTCCAGGGTCATGGCTTTGATCTCGGCGGGGGAGCAGCAGGCGGCGCAGAGTGGGTCGAGCATCAGGGCGTGGATGGCGGCCTCCTTGCTGCGCTCGATGGCCGCCGTTGCGCCCAGGTCGTACATCCGCATGTTCCAGTCGCAGAGGGCGGCCATCTGCGGCGGCAGAGCACCGAAGCGGGTGGGGTTGATGCCGTTCGCGTCAATCATGCAGGCCACTTCGACGATGCCGTCGGCGGGCAGGTTGCTGATGAGCGTCCCCGACCCGTCGCCATTCGAGTTCATGACGTTGCCGTGGATGCGGTGCGGGACGTCCTTCTCGCGCGCCTCGATGATCCATGACCCGTACTCCCAGGAGCGAGGGTGTTCCAGGCCGATCTCGCCGCTGAGCATCTTCAGGCGCGTCTCGTCGGCGTTCTTGCGCCAGGTGGGCCAGTTGTCGGCGTAGAACGAGGTCGTGCCGTCATAGCCGTTCCGGGTGTACTTCTCGATAAGGTCCTGACGCTTGCGGTAGTAAGGCAGGTACTCGGACAGGTGGCCTGAGGATTCGGTGATGAACGCGCCGAAATGCAGCATCATGTCCTTGCGGACGATGTCGCTGTCTTCGCGGCCCTCGCCCTTGCCATACACGTCGTTCTGGGCCTTCTCCATGAGGATTGGGTACAGGCTCTCGCCCTTGTGCTCCAGCTTGGTGAACCAGGCCAGGTGGTTGATGCCCGCGCACTCCCAAACCATCTCCTCGTAGGGGACATTGGCCCGCCCCGCCAGCAGGTGCCCCGTCCCCTGGACCGAGTGGCACAGGCCGACGACGGGCAGGAACGAGGTCCGGGCCGCTGCCAGGCACATCATGGACATGGGGTTGGTGTAGTTCAGGACGATGGCCTGCGGGCAGAGCCGCTCGGCGTCCTGCAAGATATCCAGCCAGACGGGGATCGTCCGTAACGATTTGAAGAGGCCGCCCGGTCCGATGGTGTCGCCGATGCACTGGCTGACGCCGTACTTGAGGGGGATGTCGTTGTCGAACCGGACCGTTCCCGTGCCGCTGACCTCGACGCAGATGATGATGTAGTCGGTGCCGGGCAGGACCTGCGTCCGGTCCGTCGAAGCCTCGACTTTCCAGTTCGTCTTGCCCTGGAACTCGGTGACTTTCTGGATCAGCTTGTGCATCGTATCCAGGCGGCCGGCGTCAATGTCCACCAGGGCAATCGTCCCGCCCTGTTCGCCGGGGATTTGCAGCACATCACGCACGAGAGTGGGGGTAAACCCGGACCCTGCGCCCATGACCGTGACCTTGATGGGCCGGCGCATCTGCCCCGGCAGCCCCTTTTCCTCCGCCGACTTCGAGTGGGCGATATGCCCGGACTGCTCCTCCTCCACTACATCGGGCGTCGCGCCCTCTTGCGTCTCCACGTCTCCTACCATCTTTTTTTCCATCGTTGCGGTCATTGCAAAGGCTCCTTGTCGTGAGTGACAGCGTTGCCCCAATCTTTCGCGACGGTGGGCGCGGAGTCCTGCGTAGATGCCGAGAGAATACCCCAAGAGAATAATGTGGAGGGGAAGGAATTAAGCCAGAAAAGGTAAAGAGCAGAATGGGTGAAGAGCAGAATGAGGGGAAGGGAAGATAAAGAGAAGGGTAGGGACAAGCCCTACCCCTACGCGGGGTCATGTAGGGGCGGGGCTTGCCCCCGCCCTCTTATCTACTTCGGCATCACGGATAAAAGCTGTCACCTGATCCACCCATTGCCCGCGTAGTCGAGACAGGAGGTTGGCATGGGAATATGCCACCACAAACCGAGGCGCTTTTCAAGGAGTGATGCCCGTCACCACCCCGTTCACCGCTTTGACCGTCCGCTGGTAGCGCTGCCCACGCGAGTCGGAATAGGAGTAGGTCTGCGCGCTTTTGCTCTGATGACCGGCGAACTTTCCCGCTGCATCGAATCGGGCGGTGTCGGATGGCGTGACTTCATCGGACAGGGCGCTGGAGAAGACGGGGACGCCGTTGCGGGTCACGCGCTCCGTCACCTGATACCCCTGGCGGACCGTCATCGCCTGGGAGGCCGATTTATCGGGCTGGCTGATCCGGGTGGAAAGGATCGAGAGTGGGTAGGCCAGCGCCCGCCGCCGCACCACGACCTGTGAGCCAGTACGTGTGGTCGTCGTGGCCGACAGGTCGGTCCTCTGCTGGAGGTTCTGGACCGACCGGGTGGGGGAGAGGTCGAACTGCTGGGCGCTGACAAAGTGGACATCCTGGACGATCCGCGTTTCCACCCGGCCGTGCGAGGTCAGCACATACCCGGCGAGGATGAAGCGCCGCGTCGAAGAAACCGCGACCGGGCCGCTGGTCTTGTCCCCGTCCGTGATGATTTTCTGCATGATGACCGGCGTTGGGGCTGCGCTCAGAGTGTCGGCCGTGACCGCCCCATGGACTACCTTCAGCGCTGGGTCGCAGTAGAGCCGCAGCGTGCCTGCTGTGGAGAACGAGCTGCCGCCGTTGAAGACATGGACCCCGATGCGATGCGGCCTGCCGTCGCTGAAGACGCCCGCAAACGGCGTCAGGTCCACGCGGTAGGGGGTAAAGGACAATGTCTGCACGCCAGGGATTGGGCGCCATAGGGAGGGGTCCATGCCGCCCGTATAGATCCAGGGGTAGACCGGCGCGACACCGGCGGGCCTGCCGTCCACCGTCACCTCGGCCTCGCGGAAGGCCGTCCCGCCGAAGGTCTGGAGCTTCCCCGCTAGGTCGGTGGGCACGCCCAGATACCAGAACTCGTCCTGCCCCTGACTCTCGGTGACCAGGTCGAGGGTGGCGCGCACGACATTCGTCGGGAAGGTGAATGTCTCGGTCAAGGTGCCGTCCGGCCCGCTCAGGCTTGCCGCGCCGCCGGCCTTGTTCGGCAGGGGCAGCACTCTATCCGGCGTCTCAGCGGGGGGATTGGACCGGTCCGGGGGATAGAACAGCAGGAAAGCGCTCCCCCGGATGACCCCGGTGTAGGTCTCGTTGACGATGTTGCCCAGGACCACTTCGCCCGGCTGCGGCGTCCGCAAGATCGCGGCGTCGTCCGTGACGTCCCGCTCCACGTGCCAGGTCGGCCCGACGGCGCGCGACGGCTCCATGGTGGTGCCGAAATAAAGGTTCGTCCGGCCCAGGACGATCTGCCCGGTGCGGTCGAACTGACGGCCCGGCGTGACCGAGAAGTCTGCCACGAGGACGACTTTCGCCCACCGACGCGCCCCGCCTGGCGGCGGCAGGTAACGGTACGCCTTCGGGGTGTAGTCCGTGAACGCGAGGTTTTGGAACAGCGCCACCTTGAGGGGCCGTGTCGTGGGCCGGGAGACCGACGGCTCGGCGGTCGCCGTGTCGGGGGACCCAACGCGCGGCGTCGCCTGTGCTGAAAGGGGAACGAGGGTGGCTGCGCCGAAGAGGACGGGGGCAGTGGTCAACAGGAGCAAGGCCCGTGATGCGAAGTTCATGCTCTCACTGTTCACCAAAAGCGGGCGAACACCCTGCTTTGCAGTCTGCGCGCCGGAAAAATCTACTCCGGTCAGGTACAATGGAAAGCGATCTCAGGAGGATCTGACCTATGAAGTTCACGACGAAAGCGCTCATGCTGGCTGGAGCGCTGCTGGTCGCCGCCCCCGGCTGCGGCAACAAAGGCACAGACACCAGCAGTACGCCGGCGGCATCCACGACTGCTCAGGCTCCTCCCGGACCGGCACTTGCCGGGCCGGAAGCCATCACGCCGCCTTCCGCCGACATTTCCCATACCCCGGCCACCACCAAGATCAACGGCAAGACCATCACGCTGAAGTCCACCCCATCCGGCCTCCAGTACTACGACATCAAGGTCGGGACCGGCCCCAGCCCCGACTCCGGCCAGACGGTCGCGGTGCAGTATGTGGGTGCTTTGCCCGATGGTACCAAGTTCGACTCGTCCTATGACCATGGCACCGATCCCTTCGAGTTCCCGGTCGGTGGCGGCGCGGTTATCAAGGGATGGGATGAAGGTGTGGCGGCCATGAAGGTGGGCGGGAAGCGCCGCCTCGTCATCCCCGCCGACCTTGCCTACGGCGCGGACTCGCCGACCCCGAACATCCCGCCGAACTCGACCCTGGTCTTCGATGTCGAGCTGATCGCGATCAAGTAGAAAGAACGACTTAGAAAGAACGATTCAGAAAGAACGATTCAGAAAGAACGAGGGGAAGATAGCCGCGCTCAGGCCGTGCCCAGGTACTCTTTCAGGCGGGGATGGACGCGGCGGAACTCCCCCTCGATCCGGGTCAGCAGGCCCGGCGTCTGCAGCACCTCGCCGCGCTTGGCCACCTCCTCCAAATCCAGGCTGACCCCGGCTAGAGCCTCTGCCCCCAGTATCTGGGCGCTGCCTTTCAGCGAATGTGCTTCTAGGCGGGTGTGGATAGCATCGCCGTCCGCGACCGCCTGGGCAAGACGCGCCAGCAGGGGCGGGGCGGTGTCCAGGAAGTCCGCTACGACATCTCGCGCCAGCTCGTCGTCGTCGTCGCAGTTCTCCAAAAGGCGTTCCAACTGAAACACTTCGATCCGCGCGTGCGCCAGTGAATCACTCAGCATCGGCTTTTCCTTCTTCTATTGACATCATACAAAATTGGTATCATGTAAATGACGTTACGCACGTGCTGTGACCGGGCCGTAAACGACCCGTCTGGGGGGCGAGACGCCGACCGCCCTGTGGGCGCGAGAGAATCCCTGTCTTAATCTTCCGGTCGCAGACCGGTTGGCCGCAGGCCCCCCAGACCTGCCGTTCACGGCGGGACTGCGTAACACCAGTCGTGTAACATTATCATCATGTAACATTGTAATCATGTAACACTGGGGCCTTGTCGGTGTCGTTTAGGCTGCTCGGAGCAGTGGCGCCGGGGCGGGCGTCTCGCGGGAATGGGTCACGCGGTTGCGGCCCTGCTGCTTGGAGCGATAGAGGGCGGCATCGG
>JANLUQ010000675.1:0-5091 GCA_031363565.1 Armatimonadota bacterium
AGGCACCACCTCCTATCAGCATAGCAGTAGCCACACCGATAGAGACTTTCATTTGGGCGATTTTCATAGCTCGTAACACTCCTTCCGAGAGTTGGTAGACGTGCGAGCCGGTCAGGCTCAAAGGAAGGTGGCTCGCGAGGACACCTGCGGTAATCGTAGCGATGTTCACCACGCAGGTTGTGGGGGCTGCCTTCGCGGCGTGGTCGGACAGCAGGGCGGCCAGAGCAACGCTCGGAACGACGACGCCCTCTTTCCCAAAGAACGCGCGCATCTTCTCCAAGGCCCGCATCACGCGCTTGCGGGCCGCCTCTTCCGACAACCCCAGCGCCGCGCCCGCCTCGGCGAAGCTAAGGCCCTGGAAGAAGCGCAGCAGGACGCACTCGCGCTCCCCTACGCGCAGGGCGGCCAGGGACCGGTTCAGCAACGGCTCGATCTCCGACCAGGCCGCGTCTTCCCTATCTTCCGACTGCTGCTGCATCGCCTGGGCCGCTTTCTGCTCGTAGGATGCCCGCCGCTGGGCCTGGAGCCGGGCGTTTCGCGCCGCGAACCGGGCCGTCTGGAAGAGCCAGCCGGAGAGGACGACGTTTCGGCCCAGGGCAGGCGCTTTGCGGGCGAGGATCAGGAAGACGGCCTGGGTGACATCTTCCGCCGCCTCGGCGTCGTCCATCTCGCGGCGGCAGACGGAGTAAACGAGGCTGAGGTAGCGCGCGGTCAGTGCCGCGAAGGCTTCCTGCGAGTTGTGTTCGGTGAACCGGCGTAGGAGCTGCCAATCATCTAGGCTCACTTCGTCTGTCATGCTTCCTCCTTTGACCATATCTTGCCCTCCTTTCATCTTATTATCTACGCTCAGACACAAAAGCGGACGGGATTAGATAGCGATGCCGAAAAATCTTTCACGCCCAAGCTTGGGGTATACTGAAGGGGTATGGCCTATATCTCCCTTTACCGCAAATACCGGCCGCAGACGTTTGAGGATGTCGTCGGGCAGGAGCACGTCACGACGACATTGCGGAACTCCATCATCGAGGGCCGGATCGCAAGCGGCTATCTGTTCACCGGCACGCGCGGGACGGCCAAGACGACCTGCGCGCGCATCCTCGCCAAAGCCTTGAACTGCATCGGGCCTGACGGGATGCGGGACGCGCCGAATCCCGAGCCGTGCGGCGTCTGCGGGCCGTGCCGGGGCATTGCGTCGTCGTCGTTCGTGGATGTGCTGGAAATGGACGCCGCCTCGCACGGCAAGGTAGACGACGTGCGCGACCTGGTCGCCTCCATCAAGTTCCCGCCGATGGAGGGCCGCTACAAGGTCTACATCATTGACGAGGCCCATCAGCTCTCGCGGGACGCCATGGATGCGTTCCTGAAGACGCTGGAAGAGCCGCCGGACGGCGTGGTCTTCGTGCTTGCCACGACGGAACTGGAAAAGTTGCCGATCACCATCGCCTCCCGCTGCCAGGTGTACGAGTTCAAGCGCGGCTCGGTCGCACAGATCTCGGCGCGGCTGACAGATGTCTTGAATGCCGAGGGCGTCCGGGCCGATGCCGCCGCTGTCACACTGATCGCCCGTGCCGCCGACGGGTCGTATCGCGACTCGCTCTCGCTGCTCGAACAGGTGCTGGCATACCAGCGCGAACATGTCACGGCCAAAGATGTGACAGTCGTTCTCGGGACGATTGACGATGACATTCTCTCCCAGGTGGTTGACCTGATCGCCGACTCCGATGCGGCGGGCGCGTTCGGCTTGGCCGGGTCTATTTTGGAGAGTGGCAAGGACGTCCGGCAGTTCTTGAAAAGCCTGTCCGAAAGGTTCCGGAACATGCTGTTCGTCGGCGTCGGCGCGCGGCCCGCCGCGCCGGGCGAGATGGACGATAGCGTGCCCATGCGCGCCCAGGCGGCCCGGTTCGCGCCTGCCACACTGCTCCAGGCGTTGGAGACGCTGACGGCAGCGGAGCAGGAGACCAAGCGCAGCAACCAGCACCGGCTGCTGCTGGAAATGGCCCTGCTGCGCCTGATGCGTCTGCCCTCGGAGGCCGCCCCGCCCGTAGCGCCCACTTTTGCCACGCCGCCGCTGCAGCCCGTCGCAGCACAGTTGCCGAGCAGCGGCAACGGGGTCAAGGCAGTGCCCGTGCAAGTGGAGGCCCCCCCCGCCCCTAATACTGGGGGAGCCGGAGGGGGAACATCAGTAGCAGAGGGCGCAGCAAGGGAGGGCGCAGCAAGCAGCGCCCCTACAGGAGTGGCTTCTCCGGCTCCCCCAGTATTGGGGGCGGGGGAGGTTTCTCCCACCATCCCCTATGATATGCCGCCACCGCTGGCCGAGGACGAGATTCCCGACGAGGACGAAGACCTGGGCATGGGGATGCTCCTGCCCGGCGATGATGATTTGGACTCGCTGCCGCTGGACGACGAGGAGGAAATGCCTCGTGTGGAAATGCCTCGTGTGGAAATGCCAAGCCTACTCATCGTCTCTTCGGAGCAGCATGAGCAGGCCGACGATCTGATGCGCGTTCAGCAGGTGGCCGCCGAAGCGCCCACGCGGACACCACCCAGGCCTGTACCCGCCGCAGACGCGCCGCCCGAATTGCTCCGGCTCCAGAAGTCCTGGCAGGAAGTAGCCAACCTGACGGGGACGAAGAGCAAGGCGGCCTCGAAAGACGTCTGCGAGGCGAAGCCGGTGGCGATCAGCGGCAACGTGGTCATGCTGGAATTCGCGCAGCCGTTCCACTTCGACCGGGTAAACGGTAAGGAAGCGCTCCGGCAGTTCATCGAAGAAAACATCTGCAAGACGCTGGACGCGCCGCAGGGAACGTACCGGGTCAAGTGCATCATGGAGGGGCAGGCTCTGCCGTCACGCTCGGTGCAAACAAAGGTGGCCCAGAGCCTCGCGCCCCCGGCGGCGGCACCGGCGGCGTCGGACGCGCCCAGTCCCTTCGTAGAAAAAGTCATCGCCGTGTTCGGCGGACAACTCTTAGACGACGACTTGAAAGGATAGCAGACAAGATGGCAAACCCATTCGGCAAAATGCCCGGCGGCCTGGGCGACCTGATGAAGCAGGCGCAGAAGGCGATGGAGGACGCGCAGAAGGTCGAGGCCGAGCTAGACGAGGCGCGTGTCGAAGGCCAATCCGGCGGCGGCCTGGTCAGAGTGGTCGCGACGGGCAAGGCGGAGATCCTGACGATCAAGATCGCCAAAGAGGTCGTGGACCCCGAGGATGTCGAGGCGTTGGAAGACCTGGTGACACTGGCGGTGCGCGAGGCAGTAGAAAAGGCGAACACGATGCGCGAGGAGCGGCTGAAGAGCGTCATGCCGGCGGGCATGGGCAGCGGCATGCCCGGCGGGCTGTTCTAGCAGCATTTATTTAGGCGACACCTTATGGCTCTTTATTATCCCAAGCCGCTGGCCCGCATGGTCAGCGAATTCGAGAAGCTGCCGGGCATCGGCCCCAAGAGCGCCCAGCGTCTGGCCTTCCATGTGATGCGCCTACCGGAAGAGGAGACGCGCGCCCTGGCCGATGCCCTGGTCGCCCTCAAAGGCAGCATCCAGTTCTGCAAGCTCTGCCACAACTACTCCGAGGGCGACCTGTGCGACATCTGCACCGACCCGCGCCGGAACCACTCCAGCCTGTGCGTCGTGGCCGAGCCGCGCGACCTGATCGCGCTGGAGAAGACCGGCGAGTTCAAGGGCGTTTACCACGTCCTGCAAGGCGTCATCTCCCCGCTCGACGGCGTGGGCGTGGATAAGCTGCATCTTAAAGATTTAGAGCAGCGGGTCGCCGACGGCAACCCGCCGGTCGAGGAGGTCATCCTCGCCACTAATCCCACAGTCGAGGGCGACACGACATCCATGTACATCGCTCACCGCCTGAAGCCATTAGGAACCAAAGTGACGCGCATCGCCCACGGAATGCCAGTCGGCGGGGATCTGGACTACGCGGACCAGGCGACCATCATCCAGGCATTCGAGTTCCGGCGCGAGATCTAAAGGTGGCTGGCGCGCGTCGCAGCGTATTCAAGCTGGCCGAGTTGGATCAGGTTTTCCAGGTCTTCCCCCGCATCGCTCAGGTGTGTGCGGATAACCTGGAGAAGCCATTGCCTCCGCGACCCAAGGCGCGTCTTCTTCCAGAACATCCAACGGTGTGCCGTCAGGGAGGAGCCAATATGTGCCCCCGATTGCAAAACCTCCCCTTTTTGCGGCACCGCCGCGGGCCAGTTCCTCGTAGAACACCTCAGCCCCATCCACCGCCACCAGCACATCCAGATCGTCCGTCATCCGCTCTGGGGAGTAGAGACGCGTTGCGACCCCGCCGACGACAAGGAACGGAACGGATACCAAGTTTCTCAAGTCGAACACAGGTCTTCTCCAGGTTCTTGCCCACAGCACGTCGGGGCCGCTGCCGCTGCCGGGTCGGACGCGCTTGCGCGCCAATGTGATATAGAGGCGCCGCCGGACGGCGGGGTTATGTAAATCCGTTTGCATCGTGCATACTTTCCTCCCGAACAGACAAAGGCTCCGGCTTGCCCAAGTACTTCGGGCGCGGGTGCGTGACCGTGGCCTGAACCCAGGCGATCTCGGTGGCAGCGATCTCGCGCAGGTCGAAGCCGATTTGTCCCCCATAGACGCGTTTGGCGGCGTCCACGCCGACGACATCCAGCCCTAACTTGCGGCCCAGGAACAGGGCGCGGGGAAGGTGATAGCCCTGCGTCACCAGGATGGCGGAGCGGACGCCGAAGATGTCGCGGGCGCGGTACAGGCTATCGTAGGTACGAAACCCGGCGTAATCGCAGACGATGTCTCGGGCGGGGACGCCCAGTGCAAGTGCCTGCTGCTTCATGGCCGCCGGCTCGTTGTAGCCGTCCCGACTGTTGTCGCCGGTCATCAGCAGCTTCTGCACTTTGCCTGCCTTGTACAGCTCGACGCCAGTTGCGACGCGGTCGGTCAGAACGACGCTGGCCGCGCCGAACACGATGGCGACAGGGCGGATTGGCGCGGCGGCGACATCGGGGCAGATCAGCCTGCTGTAGCTGCGGACGTTTAGGAAGATCAGCAGGCCGCCGAGCGTAAGGGCCGTCAGCAGGCCCCAGAAGACGCGCTGGA
>JANLUQ010000706.1:0-17207 GCA_031363565.1 Armatimonadota bacterium
TCATTTCTGTGCATCATTTCAAGAGAACCACAAAATGCCTGAGAGCAACGTATGGCCCCCGAAGCCCGACCTACCCGACCCGCTGACCGAGTACGACGACGTGATTGCGGCGAAACTTGCGGCGTCTTCCCCGGCTGTGTCAGGGCGGCTCACACTGGTCAAAATTCTGCGCGAGCAAGAAGGACTGGATTTGCGTCAGGCAATCGCCGTTGCGAACAGCTACTGTAACAGGCATGGGCTTTTTGTCAGCGGCAGAGCCACTAAAGCATTCGTCTGGGGACGCTGCGGAATCGCTTTCGCCGCTGTGTGTGCAGTCACATTCGGTGGTTACATGGTGGAAGCCCGTCGCGCCGTGGTCTTGAAACAGCCGCATCATCACGCAGCGCTTCTAGCTCTAGACGGGCAGGAGATGGCGGTCATGTTCGCATTCCTGGCGCTGTGTATCCTGAATGCGATCATCCTAGTCCCAATGCTCCCACACCTCCGAAGGCACTTCAAGAGATAATCCATGCACATATCCCTCCTCGTAATCCTTGCGCTCGCCTTCCTCATCGGCGCACTCCTCATGCTGGCCGTGACCAGCCTCCTCGGCGCGGAGCGCGAAACAATCACACGGCGGCTGAATGCCCTGGCGCAGCCCGCCACTTCCACCGACCCGCTGCCGTCGCTGGCGGACGCGGAACTGGAGGGGAACTGGCGGGAGCGGCTCTGGCAGCCTAATCTGCGACGGCTGGCGCGGCTTGGCGCGCGGCTGACCCCGGCGGGGGCGTCGGACCGGCTGCGGGCATCGCTGGCGAAGGCGGGGAACCCTGCCGGGCTGGGGGCGCGGGAGTTCGGGGGCTTAAGGGTGGTCGGCGTTGTCGCCGGCCTATGCTTGGTCGGGCCGGTGTGCGCCTTTGTGCCGTCGCTTGGGGCGCGGGTGCTGCTGCTAGGATTGGGCGCACTCATCGGGCTGACCCTGCCCGAAACCCTGCTGGAACGGGCGATTCGGCGGCGGCAGGCGCGCATCCGGCGGGCCTTGCCGGACGCGATTGACCTGCTGGTGGTGAGTGTCGAGGCGGGGATGGGTCTGGACGGGGCGCTGGCGAAGGTGACGGAGAAGATGCGCGGGCCACTCTCCGACGAGATGACGCGGGCGCGGAACGAGATGCTGCTGGGTACGACGCGCGGCCAGGCACTGCGGGATATGGCGGCGCGGCTGGAGATGGGGGAGGTGAAGACATTCGTCGCGGCCATCTACCAGGCGGATCAATTGGGGACGAGCATCGCGCGCGTTCTGCGGGCGCAGAGCCAGATGGCGCGGGCGGCGCGGGTGCAGCGGGTCCGGGAGCAGGCGGCACGTCTGCCGGTGACGATGCTGTTCCCGCTGATCCTGTTCATCTTCCCGGCGATCTTCGTCGTCCTGCTCGGCCCGAGCCTAATGCGGCTGGTGGCAACGCTGGGGCACATGAACTAGGCAACAAAAAAGCGGGAGGCTTTTGCCTCTCGCTGGGGTTCACTTTCGCGAACGTGACTTTAGTATTGCATATCCCACCCCGTATGTCCAGAGCATGATAAAAAGGCTGCTAGGGCCGGAAGCGGCCCAGCGTTGAGCATTCAGCAAGCCCACAGCGATCAGCACATGTAAAAAGAGGCCGAAAAAAGCGCCTGGCACGTTTAATTCGTCTCGTAAATGTGCCAAAATGAAGGCGTGAAAAAGACTAAAGACATCCGCACACGCGGGGCGAAGCCGCAGGACCCCGACGCGCGGGCGGCGCGGGTCAAGGCCGCCGTGCGGGACCTGGAACGGATCGGGGCCGCCTTCACAGTGGCCGAGGTCGCCGAGCGGGCAGGCATCTCGCGGGCGACCTTGTACCGCAGCCCAGACCTACGCGCCCTCGTCGGCACGAAGGGCGACGGGCCGCGCGTGGTAGACGCGGCGATCCACGAGAAGGTGTGTACACGGCACGAGGCGCAGAAGGCAAAGACCCGCGCCCTGCGGCGCGAGCTGGCCGAGGCCGAGGCAAGCTGGGAGGAGATGCGCGACCGCGCCCGGACGGCCGAGGCGAAGCTGGCCACCGCCGAGCGCCGGGCGGACGTCCTCGCCTCCCAGGCGCGGGGCGGCATCGGCGGCTCGCTCGGGGCAGTCTCGGTCACACTGGGGCCGGAGGAGATGCGCCGTGTCCGCCGCGTCCTGGCCCGCGCCCTGCATCCGGACCTATTTGCACAGGACAGTGCGACGGCCGCACTAGCGACCGAGCTGCTGAAAACGCTGAACGCACTGGCGGAATGAGGGCGTGTACGATCGCCCAAGAGCGCGGCAGGAAAATCGCCTCCCGTTGGGGAAACAGGACTCATGCCTGACCTACTCGTACCCCTCTACCGACTGCCGCCCCGCGAGACCGGCGCGGCCTCCGTCCGCGATGCGGGCGTTATTATCCGCCGTGCCAACCCGTTCGAGCAGACACCTGTCGGCGACTTCATCCGCACCCATTTCAGCCTGGGCTGGGCCGAGGAGACTGCCGTCACCTTCGCCCGCCAGCCGATCACCAATTTCATCGCGATCGAGGACAAGAAGATCATCGGCTTCGCAGCCTTCGAGTCCACACGCAAGGCGTTTTTCGGTCCGACCGGCGTAGACCTCGTCCACCGGGGGCGCGGCGTCGGACGCGCCCTGCTCATCGAGTCCCTGTGGGGACTGTACGACCTGGGCTATGCCTACGGCATCATCGGTGCGGCAGGGCCGGTGGAGTTTTACAAAAAGGCTGTCGGCGCGGTCGTTATTCCTGATAGCTGGCCGGGCGTTTATGCGGACCTGCTGCGGTAGAAAGCAAGAACCGGCGGGAGCTATCAGGAAAGCGGGCGATGTGAGGAGAAAGAGGGCGCGATGAATCGCGCCCTCTTTCCCCCCTAGCCTCCCGACGTGTCTGGTGCAGGCGCTACGGCCTGTGGGGCGCTCTGGGCCGCGGCGGGCTGGGCGGCGGGTTGGGCGGCGGGTCGGGCGGCGTCTTGGTTTGCATCCGGCGGCAGGTTGATGATGGCGCCGCGCGGGACGCCGACGATCTCGATGTCCTTGATGTGACGGGACTTGACCAGGCGCGGCGTCAGCGAGGCGGCGCGGATATGGGCGGCCTTCGCCTCGGCCTGTGCCTTCAAGACGGACTTCTGGTTGACGATCTGCTGCAACTGATAATTGAGCTGGGACAGCTTCAAGTTCTGCTGGGCAGCCAGCCGCGAGCGCAGGGCGACCTTAGTGGCATCATCCGGGTAGATGGCCCGGATGCGGACCTCATCAATCATGATCGAGTCCGGGTTGAAGCGGGTGTTGAGTTCCTTCAGCGCATAGGATGCCGCGGCCTGCTTGCCTTCGCCGCTCATGTTTTGGGCGGTGTTTGCCAGCCCGAAGGCATCCACGATAGCCTGCCGGAAGGCGGGACGGAGCTGCAATTCCTCGAATTTGCCGAAGTCCGAGAACTGGTTCCGGTACTTGCTGTAAAGGGCGGTGATCCGCTCCGGGTGGTTGGAGTCCCAGGCGATATGGTAGGTGATGCTGGTATCCACCTTCAGGGTGTTGGACGAGAGCGTGTTGACGAGGACGCTGTCATCCTGGTCGGCGTGCGCGCCCTCGCCCGAAGCCTGCACCATGGTGTAGGTGCGCTCATAGGTGGGGATCTCGATCAGCTCATTGCCCGAAAAAGGCGGCTGGGCATTGAACCCAGCATGGCGGACGCGCGGGTCCACGCGGCCGGTGTAGTGGTTGATGACCAGGCCGATGTTGCCGGCCTTGACGACGAACCCGCTGGTGTTCCGGGCGACGAGGAAGGCCCCGACGAGGATGACGCCGAGAGTAATGAGAAGAGTTTTCATTTGGTGGCTTTAGAACCCCCCAGCCCCCAATAATGGGGGAGCTGCAGGGGAAGGGTCGGAAGAGGGCGCGATAAATCGCGCCCCTACGGGCACATCTTTTCCGGCTCCCCCATTGCTAGGGGCCGGGGGATGGCCTTATTTGTTCAACAGGCCCATAAGCTGGTCGCTGGGTAGATACAGCTTGCGGACCTGGCCCAGTTCCTGGTCCTGGACATAGAGGTCGGTCAGTGTGCTGTTTTGCAGGCGGTTGACGGTGGCCTCCGCCATGGCCTGCTGAAGCAGGGTCTGGTTGTCGAAGCCCTGCTGCTGCAAGGCGAGCCGGGCATTGTCTATCTCCTGCATCTTGGACAGTGTGGTCGAGAGCAGATCCTTGCTGGCCTGATCCTGCTCGATGCCCCGGATCATCAGATTAGAAAAGACGACGCCGCGCCCGCCCCACTCGTCATTGAGCGTCTTCAGGGCATTCTGCTCGGCCTTCTGCTTGCCCGCCGTGGTCAGAGCAGTGGCCGTATCCATGTCGCCGATGGCATAGTTAATCGCGCCCTTGACGGCAGGCTCCAGGTTGACGGCCTCGAACTGATGCAGGTCGGCGAACTGGTCCTGGTAGGCGCGGTACAGGTCGTCGGCCTTGTCCGGGTCAATGCGGTACTGGGCGGACACATCCGCTTGCAGCATGTTGGAGGCCGTATTGACCTGGACCGCCCCGGTGGGATCGGTGCTCGTGAGCGACAGCGTCCGCTGTGCGGTGGGCACCTCGATCACGGTCTCCCAGATGCCCTGCCAGTGCGTTCCCGCCGGCATCAGGTCTTTTTCAATTGTGCCGTGGTAGTTATCTATGACCAGGCCGACATTGCCCGGCGCGATATGGGTCGGCCCGGCCATGTGCCCGCCGCGCTGGAGCGAGAGGTTCAGGAACAGGAACCCGCCCAGGAGCACTAATCCTAGAATGCCCAGGGTCCGCGTGCGCGGCGAGAGCGGCGGGGTATGTTTCAAAGTGATCGTTTGTCTCGGATTGGTCGCCACTATTCAGCGCCCTCTTTTCTATCGTTGCGTATTTTCTTGGCCGTTGTTCCCTTGGCTCGTCTTCTGGTACTCCGACTCGGGCGTCACGAATGAGGCCAGGTGGCAGCGCGGACAGCCTGTATCGGGCAGCGGCCCACGAAACTTCTTGTCGCAGTTCAGGCAGCGGAGCCATTCGCCCTTGCGCTGCAAGCGGGCCTCGCGCTCGGCGGTCACGCGGGCAGCCTCGGCCTCGGCCTTATCGCGCGTGATGCTGCCGCGCAGGGACCAGAGCCAGAGGCCCACCAGCACGAGGCCCGCCGCGAACATCCCATCGAACACAAATTGCATCTCGTCAGTCTTTCTCTTATTATAGTGACACGCGAGGCTCGAAAAAGTTGCCGCGCGTGTCATATTTCGTGCAGGTGGGTAGAATTTTTCTGTCTTTGTCCCCCGCAAGAAAGGACCTTCTGTATGGACCACTCAAGTGCGCCTCTACCGCCCGGTACACCTGTGCCCGAATTCAGCCTGCCACAGACTTCTGGCGACCTTTTTCCGCTCGGCGCGGGCAGCCGGTAGTCCTCGCCTTGACTGGCGTTTTTTTGGAGCCTTCCGTGACCGGAGGGCCACCCAAGAGTCTGGGCCAGTCTTTACTCACCCACTCTTCCCTGGCGCAACTGCCCTCCGGGTAGCCAGTGCTGCGACGGGGAGAGGAGGACGGAAACTTTATGAAAGAACTGCGTGAAATATTGGATGCCTACGCGGCGCTTCGCCGGCAGGGCCGCCCCGCCGCGCTTGCCACGGTCGTCGCCGTCAGCGGGTCGTCGTACCGCCGACCTGGCGCACGGATGCTGCTGACAGCGGACGGCTGGGCGGCAGGCGGCGTCAGCGGCGGCTGCCTGGAAAGTGATGTCGCCCAGCGGGCACGCGTCGTTCTGGAGTCGGGGCGGGCGG
Source organism: Armatimonadota bacterium (assembly GCA_031363565.1). Taxonomy (GTDB): domain Bacteria; phylum Armatimonadota; class Armatimonadia; order Armatimonadales; family Capsulimonadaceae; genus JANXMY01. The sequence goes on from JANLUQ010000706.1 coordinate 5,800, forward strand.
ACATCGTCACCTATGACACCACGGAAGACGGCGACATCGTGTTCGGGATGGGCCTGGGCTGCCGGGGCGTGATCCAGATCCTGATCGAGCCGCTGGCAGGGAACCGTCCCGATTTCGCGTTCCTGGCGGCCCTGACACAGCGGCGTGAGGCGGGCGTCTGCGCGACCGTCTTCCGCAGCGAGGGCGGCGCCCCTGCCCGCCTTGGCGAGAGGTTCCTGCAATCCGAAACGGGGAGCGCTTATGACGGAATGGCTGATGCAGACCTCGCCGCGCGGGTTCGCCTAGACGCTGGGGATGCCCTGGCCTCGGGCAGATCGTGCGCGCGGGAGTATAGGCTGTCCGAGGGCTCCGTATCCGTCTTCCTGGAAGCACTCGCGCCCCCGCAAGCGCTCGTCATCTTCGGGGCGGGGCATGACGCGCTGCCCCTGGTCCGGCTGGCGAAGGAGATAGGCTGGCATGTCACCATCGCCGATGCGCGCCCCGCCGATGCGACGGCGGAGCGCTTCCCGCAGGCAGACACCGTCCTGGTCTGCCCACCCGAAGCGGCCACCATGCAGATTCCCCTGGACGCGCGGACGGCGGTCGTTCTGATGACCCACAACTATCTGCACGACCGGGCATTGCTGGAACAGTGGCTCTCCTCTCCCGTCCGCTACCTCGGCGTCCTCGGCCCGAAGCGGCGCACTGAGCGCCTCCTGGCCGACCTGCCGCCCGGCCTGGTCACGGATGCGGCACTAGCACGCCTGCACAGCCCGGTCGGGCTGGACATCGGGGCAGACACGCCGGAACTGATCGCCCTCTCGATCATCGCCGGCATTCAGGCCGTGGCAGCGGGCCGGCCCGGCGGGTTCCTGCGAGACCGTGTGGGGCCGATTTACGCCCCGGAAACACCCACACTGCCCACGACGGTCGGCATCCTGCCGCACTGCGCGATTGGGACTCCATGACGCCCGGCGTCGGCTTGATTCTCCTGGCGGCGGGCGGGTCCTCCCGGCTGGGGCATCCCAAGCAACTCTTGCCCTATCGGGGCCGGACTCTGCTGCGCCACGCGGCGGAGACGGCCCTGGCCTCAGTCTGCCGCCCCATCGTTGCCGTGCTGGGGGCGCAGGCAGACCACCTGCGCCCCGAGATGGCCGGGCTGGAAGTGCTTATCGTAGAAAACCCCGGCTGGGAAGAAGGCATGGGTTCCTCCATTCGCACCGGGTTGGCCGCCCTGGAGATGTCCGCGCCGGACGTGAGCGGCGTTCTCTTGATGCTCTGCGACCAGCCGCTCCTCAGCCCTAAAGCATTGGACGCACTGGTTCGATCCCATCTCGATACTGGCAGCCCCCTCGTCGCCTCCGAGTACGGCGGCACACGCGGCGTCCCCGCCTTCTTCAGCCGCGCCTTGTTCCCCGAGCTGCGCGCCTTGAAGGACGCGCAGGGGGCCAGGGCGGTCATCGCTGCCCATGCGTCTGAGATGGTCGCCCTGCCCTTGCCGGCAGGTATCTGGGACGTGGATACAGCAGCGGACTACGCGTTGCTGCGGTCACAGGGGGAGCAGCCATGAGACACGGCCGCATCCTGGTAGGCAGCGCCTATGACACGGTGAAACAGGACCACTACTGCCGCCCACTCGGCGGAGGCATCGAGTTCGGTGAGCGCGGGGCGGGAGCAATCATGCGCGAGATATGGGAAGAGCTGGGGGCGGAGATCGAGGACGTGCGCCGGCTGGGGACTTTGGAAAACCTGTTCACTGGCGGCGGGGCCGGTGCGGCTGGTGCCGGAGGGACTGGCGGCGTTTCTGCGGGAGCTGTCCGTGTAGGGGCGTCGCTTGCTGCGCCCTTCTTTGGCTGGCGGCAGGCCGGGAGGCCGGGAGGGGAGGGCGCAGCAAGCAGCGCCCCTACCAAAGGGGCAAGAGGGCACGACAAATCGCGCCCCGGCACAAAACAAAAGAGGCTGGTTAGAACTTCATGCCCAGATTCGCTGAGGCGTTGTAGTCCGAGGCGGACGCGGCAGACTGCTGGCGCTTGCCGTTCAGGGACAGGCTGAAGCGGTCGCCAAGGCTGTGGGTAAAGCCGACGGTGTAGGCGACCGACTGGGATGTGGACGGGTCGAGGGCGTTCTGGCGAGTCTGGAAGCCGACCGTGAGCCGCGTCGCTTGGGAGAAGCGCAGGCCCAAGTCTGCATGGATGGTCTCCTCGGTGTCGGGGGCATCGTAGCGGCGGGACCAGTCATAGCCGCCCGAAAGGCCCAGGGCGCCGAAGGTGGTCTCCAGCCCGAAGCCCTTGCGGGCCAGCCGCTGGAGCGTGCCGCCACCGTCATCGGGGTTCTGGGCATAGGTCCCGACCAGATGCACCGACTTAAAGGGTGACAGGGAGACTTTGGCGGCGCTGGTGTCGAACAGGTCGCCTATATCGGTGTCTTTGGCAGGCGCCAAGCGGCTCTTGTAGCTCCCCGAGAACTCCATGAACGAGAGCGGGCGCAAGGCGCCGCTGACCGAGGCAACGGCGGTATCGAGCGAGTCGGGCGAGCCGCCCGTCGCCTTCTGGCGCAGGACAAGACCCGCGCCGAACTGCACGGCAGGGTGCGGGCTGAGCGAGAGCTGGACGGATTGCTGGTCGGTCGTCGCCGTTCCCAGACGGGACTGGCCCGCCGAGGTTTCGACCGAGACGGTCTTAGTCGGCGTCAGGACCGTCTTGAGGCTGAGGGTCTGGCTGTCGCCGTCTGTGCCGGGGGCATTCTTGCCGCCATAGGATGCGCTGACTTCGAGTTTGGCCGTCGGGTGCGCGTCGAGGGTGAGGCCCTGGGTCTGGGTCATGCCGCTCGTCCCCGTCCCGGTCTGGGCAAGCGTGGCCCCGACCTGCGTCTTGTCGCTCGGCGTGACTGTCAGGGCCAGGGAGGTATCCTGGGTCGTCCCTGCGTGGGGGTCGTCGGTGGGGCTAGACTGGCGGAAGCTCACCTGCGCCTGGACGGTCTTGGTCGGGGCGAGACGGCTGCTCAGTGTAAATTGCTGCTGCCCGGCGCGCAGGCTGTCATCGCCGGCATTCTCCAGGCCGACCCCGGCGCGGGCGAAGCCGAACGAGAACAAGGCCCAGCCCGAGGCCGTCATGGACCCGGAGAGCGACAGGCCCATGCGCTTGGCGGGCGAGTCGGCCTCGGCGTCTTTGCCAGGCAAGGCGGTTACGGGTGTGTAGAAGAAGTGAGACGAAAGCTGGGCGTTGGGGCCACCCTGCCAGCCCGCCCCGACGCCTAGGGTCAGGGCGCCGCTCGTATCCTGGCCCGATTTCCCCAGAGCGTTAAACGAAAAATAGCCGTGCTCGCCGCGCAGCAGGTCCACCGAAAGGGGAATCGTGCGCCCGCTGTCATTGCGCTGGGCCTGAACCGGGTCCGGCGCGTAGGAGACGGCGGCGATGGAGCGGGCGGGGAGGGCACTGACGAAGGTGACGGCGCCGTTATCGGAGTCAAGAGTGTAATCCAGCCCGCGAAGCTGCGGCAGGCCGTTAACGGTCACGCTCTCGGTTCCCGGCGTGATGTGCTTCCAGCTCAGGATGAACGGGCCGGTCGTGCCGTTGCCCATACACAGGTCCTGCACGGGCGGCGGGCTGCACGCGCCGGGAAGGGCGAGGAGCAGGCCGAGCAAGGTCAGGAAGCGAGGCAGAAGAACGGGACGGGAACGCATGGCGGGTATGGTCTCCATGCCGTTAGAGTGCAGGGCGCGCGGATTGTTTCAAAAGGGCGGGGACCGTTTCCGGCCCCCGCCCTTTTGCGGCTCTGCAATTTTTTGCGGCTCTACGATTTGGGATCGTAGACGTAGAACGTGTTGCCGGGCAGCGTCTGCACCGAATAACCGACGCTCTTTGCCATCGCCTGGAGTGGTGTCCCGGCATCGGGGGCCGAGAAGTCGCCCGAGACCGTCTGCGTCGGGACGGCATCGGCATCCACCACGACGGTCGCGCCGTAGTGGGAGGCGGTGGCCTGCATAGCATCCAGGAAGTTCGCCCCAGCCGGGGACGGCGCGGCAGGGTTCGCCGCGCCGTAGGGCGTGAAGACGACTTCGGAGCCGTGCGCCAGTTTCGGGTCGTCCGGGGTCCACTGCACCAGCAGGTTCAAGGTTTCACCGGCGGGCGGCGCGACCGTGGCGGCGATGGGGATGGAGACGCCCAGATGGTTGTCCAGGTGCTCCTTCAGCGCGGGCGTCGCATCGCCCAAATGGGCAGGGTCCGTGATCTGCTCGGTCGCGGTCACGACATAAGCATTGACCGTGGCGGCGGGGACACTCGGCGGCAGATGCAGGTGGAACTGGTGATAATTGTTGTTATCCTGGCCCATCTGCGTATCTACCTTCTGGATGACGGCGGGGTCTACCAACATCATAGGCTGAGATGTAATCGGCAGAAGGCTGCCCTGATCGCCGCTGTGTCCAGGATGAACGAACAGTATCCCGATGAGTGCCGCGGCCGCCAAGCCCGCCAATGCGCCGCCGGTCAGGCGCCGATGCGGGACGGTCGAGAACCAGCCGGTGACGGTGCCTGCCGCGCGCGTGGTAAAAGTGGTCTCGCGCTGGGCCTGGCCCGCCGCGGCCTGTTCCAGAATCTTCGACCGGAAGCCCAGGGGGACATCCACCTCGGCCTCCAGAGGCTGTTCCAGCAGGGTATAGACCCGCGCGAAACGCGCATAATCGCCGCGCGCCGAGGGGTCCGTGTCAAAGTGCTGATCCAAGGCCTGCCGCAATGCGGGAGCCAGGGTGCCTTCGGCGTAATCCGAGTAGAGTTCCTGCGCCCTTTCCGGTTTCATGAGTATCTGTCCTTAGCGTCCTAAAAGTGCGGTCAAAAACGATGTCGCGGGCGGGGCGTAAGCCGGCCCGCATTTCTGACGGCGCTAGGTGTTGAAAAGTTCCCGGATGCCGGCGAGTTTTTCTTTCAAGGCGAGGCGGGCGCGGTTCAGGCGGCTTTTGACTGTGCCGATAGGCAGGTCCATGATCTCAGCGATCTCCTCATAGGACTTCTGCTGACCGTGATAGAGTGTGACCATGGCGCGCTGATACTCGGGCAGACCGCCGATAGCCTGCTGGAGAAGGAGGGCGCGCTCGCTTTGTTCCAGCACGGCTTCGGGCGTCGGGGAAGGGTCCTCGATCTGGCGAGCGACGCTGGACTCGTCAAGCTCGAGATACTCGTCGAGCGAGGTATGGGGATGCGCCTTGGCGCGCTTGCGCTCATCGAGGAAAACATTGGTGGTGATACGGAACATCCAGGTGGAAAACGAGGCATCGCCACGGAAGGTGCCGATGGCATTAAAGACGCGCAGGAAAGCATCCTGCGCGACATCGTTGGCGTCATCATAGTTGCCGGTCAGCCGATACGCAAAGTTGTAAACCTGTTTCTCGTACTTGCGGACCAGGTCATTGAAGGCCGCTAGATCGCCGCGCTTGCAGCGCTCAATCAGGGCCTTCTCCTCGGCGGAGACCGCCGCACGGGGGCGCGCATGGGGCGCTGCCACGTCATCCATTCATCATCCTCGGCGACGGGGTCGGGGAACGCATTCCTAAAAACATACTGACTGGAGACATACTGAGAAGTGTTTTACCCAGCGCGCACGCCCTTTACGCCTGCTGCTCTTGCTGGGATCGAGTCCTGGATTCAGTATGACGCGCGAGGGGGCGGTTGTCAAGCGGAGGGGGCGACTTCAATCGCCTGCAAGGATTCTCAGGCCACTCCGCCTAATGATATATACCAGATGAGATACACCAGAGGAGTTCAAAGATGACAACCGAACAGACCACCCACCACGCCCAGGCCGCTGGGAGCGCGCTGCCGCGCAGCACCCCGGAGGCGCAGGGGCTTCCCTCGTCTGCCGTGCTGGCCCTCGTGGACGAGGCGGAGCGCAAGGCCTTGGGGCTGCACAGCCTCCTGATCCTGCGGCATGGGCACAGTGTCGCCGAGGGCTGGTGGCACCCCTACGGCTCGGCCTTGCCGCACATGCTGTATTCGCTTTCCAAGAGCTTTTGCTCGACGGCGGCGGGCCTGGCCGTGGCGGAGGGCAAGCTGTCGCTCGACGATGCCGTCCTGTCCTTCTTCCCGGACGAGGCCCCCGCCGCCCCTGACGCGAACCTTGCCGCCATGCGCCTGCGCCACCTTCTGTCCATGTCTACCGGGCATGACCAGGACACGACCGGACGTATGCGGGAGGCCGGCGACTGGGTCCACGGCTTCCTGGCCCAGCCGGTGGAACACGCGCCCGGCACGCATTTCGTCTACAACAGCGGGGCGACTTACATGGTCTCGGCCATCGTCCAGAAGGTGACGGGGCAGACCGTGCTGGACTACCTGGGGCCGCGCCTCTTTGGGCCGCTCGGCATTCAGAACCCGACCTGGGAGACCAGCCCGCAAGGGGTCAGCGTCGGCGGCTGGGGCCTGAGCATCACGACCGAGGACATCGCCCGGTTCGGCCTGCTGTATCTCCAGGAGGGCGTCTGGCGGGGCCAGCGCCTGCTGCCCGCCGCCTGGGTGGCCGAGGCGACAGCGAAGCAAGTGGAGAACGGACAGAACCCGGATAGCGACTGGGGGGTGGGCTACGGCTTCCAGTTCTGGCGCTGCCGCCACGGCGCGTACCGGGGCGATGGGGCCTTCGGCCAGCTCTGCGTGGTCCTGCCGGAGCAGGAGATCGTCGTGGCGATTACAGCCGGCACGAGCGACCTGGGCGGCGTCCTGAACCTGGTGTGGGATCACCTGCTGCCCGCCTTGAGCCCGTCCGCACTGCCGGAGGACCCGTCGGCGCAGGAAAGCCTCCGCGCGCGGCTGGCTGGCCTCTCGATGCCCTCGCCCGAAGGGCAAGCTGCATCGCCCAAGGCCATGACCGTCTCGGGCAAGACCTACGCCTTTGAGGCGGGCGAGGGCAATGGGCAAAAGGTCGAGACGGCCCGGTGGGACTTCGGCCAGAACGGGGCGACCGTGACTGTTCGGGACGGCGCGGGTGAACACCAAATTGAGGCCGGTACGGGGGAGTGGAGGCATGGGACGACAACGCTGCGCGAGGGCAGTGCCCAGCCGGTCGCCGCACGGGGCGCATGGGTGGCTGAGGACACCTACGTCTTGACGGCTTATTTCACCGAGACGCCCTACGCACTCATGCTCACCGCACACTTCTCGGAGGGCAGGGTACGGCTCGACCTGCGCCAGAACGTCTCATTCGGCCCGACCGACCAACCGCCGCTGGAAGGGCGGGCGGTGTAGAGGGGCGATCTTGCGACCTGCCGGCCAGCCTCACGGGACGAACCAATTGTCCAGCAGATTACTGGACAGGCAGCCTTCGTAGGGGCGCCGCTTGCCGCGCCCCTACATAGACACAGCCCGTGAAGCCCGGCCGGTCCGAGACGGCCTTGGGGCAGGCCACCGCCGGTTTCGGCCTTCAGTACGCGCACCGCGCGACCCAAGACGAGGCGATGGCAGCTCTGGTCGCGCGGGCGGAGCGGGAGTGCTGCTGCCTGCTGTGCTGCGAGGCGGACCCATTGGAGTGCCACCGCCTCCTTGTCGCCGAGCGCGCAGCCCAGATGAACGGCGGCACGCTGACGCCCGTACATCACATCTGGCGGTGGCCGAAAGCCTCACATCGCGAAGCGGATAGGATTGGCGGCGGTGGGCGTATTCAGCAGGACCGGCGCGCTGGGAACGGGATTGTCCAACTGCGTCAGATCGATCATCGCGTCTTTGTCGCCCACCGCGCGCATGATGCGCGCAAACACCGCATCGGCCTTGGTCTCCGCCTGATAGGGTCCGCAGTCGGGGGAGACCAGGAATGAGGCCAGGGTGCACTTCCGCTCATCGGAGAAGAGGGCTTCCACGTCGACCCGCGTCACGTTTTGAGCGGGCACTGGGCTGTCGGTAATCGTCATATCAGGTTCTTTGACCACATACACGATAATGCGTTCGGCCTGGTTCAGATTAATAGAATAGTTTCCTGCAATTTTGACCCACATTTTTTGACCTCTCTTACCTGATGTCACACACGGGCTGTGACCGAGCCGCAAATGACCTGCCGTAAATGACCCGCCGTAAATGACCCGTCTGGGGGGCGAGGCACCGACCGCCCTGTGGGTGGGAGAGAATCCCTGTCTTAATCTTCCGGTCGCAGACCGGTTGGCCGCAGGCCCCCCAGACCTGCCGTTCACGGCGGGACTACACCCAACGGAGCAACTATACCCAACGGAGCAACTGCGCCCGACGGCGGGACGGCGTAACGTCAGTACACAGTGCATAAATCATGCCAAATGAAAAGACGAAAAAGACGAAAAGCACCGGCACTGGAAATGCCGGTGCTTTCTCTCTGCGCGGGACCTGGTCGGCAGCCGGGTTACTGACGCAGGAACGCCAGCAGGTCGGCGGTCAGGCGGTCCTTCTCGGTAGCGAACAGGCCGTGCGGGGCGCCGTCGTACTCGATGAATTTGGCGTGCGGGATAGCCTTCGCGGCGGCCCGGCCCGTCGCGTCAATCGGCACGGTCTGGTCGGCGGTGCCATGGATGATCAACGTCGGCACAGTGAACGCGGCGAGGTCAGGGCGGAAGTCCGTCATCCCAAAAGCTTCGGCGCAGGCCAGAGTCGCCTTCAGGCTGGCTTGCATAGCGACATCGAGTGAGTTCTCCAGCAGCTCATTGCTGACTGGATGCTTGATTACGCCGACGCCGTAGAAGTCCTTGAAGAAGCCCGCGAAAAAGTGCGCCCGATCCGCCTTCATGCCCGCCGTCATCTGGGCGAACATCGGGGCGGGGACGCCGTGGGGATTGTCTTCGGTCTGAAGCATGTACGGCACGACCGAGGAGATCAGCGCGGCCTGGGAGACGCCCTTGCCGCCATGCCGGGACAGGTAGCGAGCGATCTCGCCGCCGGCCATCGAGAAGCCGACGAGGGCAGCATTGGTCGCCCCCGTCGCCGCGATGACATCGGCCAGATCGTCGGCCAGCGTGTCGTAGTTATACCCGCCCCAAGGCTGATCGGAGCGCCCGAAGCCGCGCCGGTCGTAGGCGATGGTGCGGAAGCCCGCATCGGCGAAGGCCATCGCCTGGTCATCCCAGCTGTCGGCGGAGAGCGGCCAGCCGTGCAGAAGGATCACGGGGCGGCCCGCCCCCCAGTCCTTCGCATAAAGCTTGGTGCCATCGCGTGTCGTGATGTACGTCATTGTTTTCTTCCATTCTTTCGTTCGGGCCGCGCGCCATAGACGGGACGCAGCGGCACAAGGGCATTCTACCCAGCGCCCCGCGCGGCCTAACGCGCCCCGGCGGCGGCGTTCATCTCCGGCTCAGTCCGCATTCTAGGAACGTCATCTTCAGAATGTCCCTGTCCTCTCGAACCCTCCTGCCGGAGACCCGGGTGAGCGGCGTCCGTCGCCTCGGATGCCACCTGCTTCTGTCTCCTATCTCCGTGGCGCTGATTCAAACGCATGTTTGTACCACCGCAATCAATACATCATAAAAGTAGAAATCTTATTCACTGACTGATGTTACGCAGTCCCGCCGTCGGGTGCCATCCCGCCGTAAACGGCAGGTCTGGGGGGCGAGACGCCGACCGCCCGGTGGGCGGGAGAGTAAAGACTGCTCCTGCGGTCGCAGACCGGTTGGCCGCAGGCCCCCCAGACCTGACGTTTACGGCGGGATGGCACCCGACGGCGGGACTGCGTAACATCAGTTATTCAAAAGCGAGACGCGGAAAAGGCGGGGGATTTCCCCCCCGCGGCTTGTCGCGACGCTGCCCTCCGCCAGTGATCCGATCGCCCAGCAATGGCGTCGTGGACCTTCTTTGTTGACAAGTGATATCACATCCGGTATCATGCGGGATGAGCAAGCGCGACAAACTTTTGGCCGCTTGGAAAACCCAACCGCAACCAAACGTGGATGTCGAGACGGTGGAGGCGGTACTTTCCCGCTACTTCCCATCAGGATTCTCTAGGGCGGAGGGCGGGTCTCACCAACTGCGCGTGACTCACCCCGCCTTGTTCGCGCATCCGCATTTCGTCGGCGGCACCCTGTCCATCCCCGTGAAGGGGGGCCAGATTGTCAAGCCGTTTTATTTGAAGCGAATCGTCGAAGCCATTGAGATCGTTCAGATCGCGGAGAAAGAAGGGAATACGGAGCCTTCCAGCCATGACGAACCCATCCCCCAGCCGGACTAAAGACCTGGAATATTACCTGTCGCTGCCCTATGCAGTCGAGATCCTGCCTGTCCCCGACAGCGAGGGGGGCGGCTATGCCGCCTGCATTCCCCGTCTGGGCCGATATTCCGCCGTCGGGGACGGCGACACGCCGGAGGCGGCCTACGCCGATTTGCGCGCTGCCCTGCCTTCCCTGATCGCCGGGTGGCTGGCCCAGGGTGTCGCCGCCATCCCTGAGCCGGGGGAGGTCACCCCTGAGACCGCCTACAGCGGCAAGCTGGCCCTGCGGGTGCCGAAGTCGCTGCACGCGCGGGTGGCGGCGCGGGCGCGGCGCGAGGGCGTCAGCATCAACCAGTTCATCGCCACGACCTTGGCCCAGGAGGTCGGTTCGACCGCCTCTTAACGTGCGGCCCCGTCCGAGGGCCATCCGGCACTGAAGTGCCGGCCTATTCTGGAATGGAAACCCCTCCGGGGTTGAAGACCGCACGTAGGGGCGCACCCGCGCGTGCGCCCTTCCTGATGCGTGTGCGCCCTCCCCGCCCGTCTTCGTCCCACCCCTCTGCGTAGGGGCGCCGCTTGCCGCGCCCTCTTTCCCACCCGCGCCCTCGGCTTCCGGCGCGACGGCGTACTCAAAAGTCAGGCGGTGGATGTCCGCCTGCATCCCCAGGCGGGCGGCCTTCAGCGGCTCGATCTCGCGGCGCAGGGCGGCGAGGCGGGCGGTGCGGGCGTCGGCGAACTCCGGGTCCTTGCGCCGGTCCCAGCAGGCGAGGAGGTCCGGCAGATCGCTCTCGGCGACGCGCTGGCGCTTGTCATCGAGGGAGTAGCCGTCGTGGGCCATGTCATAGAACCAGACGCGGTCGGTCTGCGCGCCCTTGGTGAAAAACAGGATGGCGGTGGAGACGCCCGCGTAGGGCTTGAAGACACCCGAGGGCATAGAGACGACGCCGTCCAGGCGGTTCATCTCGATGAGGGCCTTGCGGGTCTCGACGTGGGCAGTGCTCGACCCGAACAGGACGCCGTCGGGGACGATGGCGGCGCACCGGCCGCCGATCTCCAGCAGGCGCAGGAAGAGGTGCAGGAACAGCAGTTCCATCTTACGGTAGGGCGGCAAGGCGGACGGTTTCGACGAGGGCATCGGCGACGAGTGCATCAAAGTCGCCGTCCTTGTCGCGCAGGGCGCGCAGCCGGGTCGCCAGTGCATCATCAATGGTCACAGTGGTCATAGGAGCCTCCCCTATTTTGGTCCTGTTCCGCTCTCCATTGAGTATACCTCATGGGCTGGCCTGTGC
>JANLUQ010000712.1:0-37661 GCA_031363565.1 Armatimonadota bacterium
GCGGAAGGTCAGCCCGGCGGCGACAGCCTTGGCAATGCTTGCCGCCATGATATTGGCTTGGTCGGAAGATGCAGGGATGTAGAAGGGCAATAGGCTGAAGGTATCGGCTTGATTCTCCTTCAGGAAGTCATCTTCAGCCCAGATGAAGCGCGCGTCACTGCCGCTGATTGTCTTGCAGGTATGGAGGATCTCGCCTAGAGTCAAGGAATAATCCGGCCCGGTGGCGTTATAGACTCCATCTGCGCCCTGCTCGATCAGCCGGATGGTCCATTCGGCCAGGTCGCGGGCATCTATGACCTGGACACGCTGATCAGGTCGACCCGGCGCGAGGACATCGCCGCCGAGGGCGATCCGATGGGGCCAGTAGGTGAAGCGGTCGGTCGGGTCGTGCGGACCGACGATGAAGCCGGGGCGAATGATCAGGGCGCCGTCCGGCAGGGCGGTCTGGACGGCCTGCTCGCAGAGGACCTTAAGCGGCCCATAGGTGTCGCCGGTGATCTCCTCCGTCGCCTCGTCTGCCATTGTCCCGAGGGGGCTGGTCTCGTCCACACCGGGCGCGTTTACGTCTGCATAGGCGGAAAGTGAGGAGATGAAGACGTACTGGGAGACCGACCCGGAGAGCAGTTCGGCGGACTGGCGGACGATGCGCGGGACATAGCCGCAGGTGTCTATCACCGTGTCCCAGGAACGGCCCACCAGCGCGTCCAGGTCGCCGCCGTCGCGGTCGCCGCGCAGCTTCTCGGCATTCGGGAACAGATCGGCGTTCTGCCGGCCCCGGTTAAACAGGGTGACTCCGTGGCCCCGTGCGTGGGCCGCCTCGACGAGATGCCGCCCGACAAAGACCGTTCCGCCGAGAATGAGTATCTTCAAACTTTCCCCCTCTTGCCTCTTCTTAACTTTTTGTCTTGCTCTGGTATAATGCCCCCATGAGCGTTCTAGACGATGTCCTCCGCGCGAACGCCGAGTTCGTGCGGACTTATGATCCCCGGAGGGCGACGGTCCCCGTCGTCCGCAAACTCGCTATCCTTGCCTGCATGGATTACCGAATCGCTCTTTGGGAGGCATTCGGGCTGAAGCAGGGCGATGCCTATGTCATTCGGAACGCGGGCGGCGTCGTGACCGAGGACGTCATCCGGTCCCTGCTGGTCGCCCATTACCGGCTTGGGGTGGAGGAGGTCTTGATCGTCAACCACACCGAATGCGGGATGCAGACGTTTCGCGACGAGGACCTGCGGGCAGACATCCGGCGGCGGCGCGGGACGGATACCATCGCCCCCGAGCAGTTCCACGCCTTCCAAAACCTGGAGGAGAACGTTCGCCAGCAGATTCAGCGGGTCAAGTCCCACCCCTGGATACCGGCCCGAATGCCGGTCAACGGCTGCATCTACGATGTCCACACAGGGCAGCTCTCGGTGGTATCGCTGGATGACGCCACGACGCGGCCCCTACCTACGACGCCGGCATGAGCGGAGGGCGGAGGCAGTCCTACTCGGCGGCGAGGATCAGACACTTCAGGTACTCCGACTCGGGCGCGTCGAGCAGGACGGGGTGGTCGGCGGGCTGGCCGCGCGACTCGATGAGCTTCAGCACCCGGCCCGCATCGCGGGCCGCGCCTTCCACGATCTCACGGAACTCGGGCGCGGAGAGGTGATGCGAGCAGGAGCAGGTGACGAGGACGCCGCCGGGCCGTAGAAGGCGGAGGGCGACACGGTTAATCTCGTTGTAGCCCCGGATCGCGCCATCGCGGCTTGCCCGGTTCTTGGTGAAGGCGGGCGGGTCCAGGACGACCATGTCGGTGCGGTAGGAGGCGGCCTCCAGGGACCGGAGGTAGTCGAAGACGTTCTCAGTCACGCCCGAATGGGTGACGGCGATCTCGCTGCGCTCCCATTGGCGGCGGCCCAGGGCGGTGAACTCGGGGCTGATCTCGACATCAGTGACGCTCTTGGCCCCGGCCAACGCGGCGCGCAGGCCGAACAGGCCGGTGTAGGCGAAGCAGTTCAGGACATCCCGCCCGCGCGCCTGACGGGCGGCGGCCTTTTGGTTCTGACGCTGGTCGAGGAACAGTCCGGTCTTGGCCCCGGTCTTCAGGTCGGCTAAAATCGTCATGCCTTCGTCTTCCAGGAGGAGTTCGTCGGGCGGGGCTTCGCCGGCTAAGACACCGACACGCTCTTCCAACCCTTCCAGGCGGCGGACGGCACTGTCGGACCGCTCGTAGATGCCGGTGGGAGTGAGGGTGTCTTGCAGGGCGCTGAGGATGACCTCGCGCCAGGGTTCGAGGCCGAGGGCCAAAAACTGGACGACGAGGAAGGGGCCGTAGACGTCCACGATGAGGCCCGGCAGACTGTCAGATTCGCCGTGAACGAGCCGGTAGGCGACGGGCAGGGCGTCGCCCTCGCGGTAATGGGCCTGCCGGAATTCATGTGCCTGGACGATGCGGGACCGCCAGAAGGCGGCGTCCACGGAGATATCGCCCCGGCGGGTGAGGTAGCGGACGGCGATCTTGCTGCGGGCGTTAAAGTAGCCTGCGCCCAGCATTTTGCCGCGCGCGTCCACGATGCGGACGACGCCGCCGTTCTCGAAGCCTTCGGGCGGGCCGGTGGCGATCTCATTGTCATAGACCCATGGGTGGCGCAGGCGGTCGGGACGCTGGGGCCGGAGCTTGACGGTCGGTAATTTGTTTGCTGCGGGTCTGGGTGCAGCGAACTTGGGCGCAGCGAACTTGGGCGCGGCGGGCTTGACGGTGGGTGATGCCATGCTGCTATTGTACCTGCCTTAATACTTTTCCCAGCCTTTCAAGGCCGGGCTTCACGGATGGGCTGCCCTTCTGGGGCTTTGTAAGGAGTGGGCGATGACGACTGACGATGGTGTGCTAACGGGCATTGATGCGCTCGTCAGAGATGGATTTCGGGCGCTAGGCGGCAGCCGGGTCGGGCTGGTGACGAACCATACGGGCCTGACGCGGGACGGACGGGCAGCGATTGATGTGCTGCATAGTGCCCCTAATGTCTCGCTTGAGGCGCTGTTTGGGCCGGAACACGGCATCCGGGGCGAAGTGGACGAACACGTCGCAGATGGGCAGGACGACAAAACAGGGCTGCCAATCTGGTCGCTGTACGGGGCACGGACGCGGCCCACAACGCAGCAGCTTGCCGGGCTGGACACGCTGGTCTTTGACATTCAGGACATCGGCTGCCGGTTTTACACCTACCTCAGCACCCTGGGACATGTCCTGGAGGCGGCGAGCACGGCTGCCCTGCGTGTGGTCGTCCTGGACCGGCCCAACCCGATCGGGGGCCTGGCCGCCGAGGGGCCTTTGGCGGACGCCGAGGCTTTGTCGTTTGTCGCTTATCACCCAGTTCCGGTGCGGCACGGGCTGACTTTGGGCGAGATGGCCCGGCTGCTTCATGCGGAGAAGTCGCTGACCTGCCCCCTGGAGGTCATCGCCTGCGAGGGCTGGCATCGAGGCGACTGGTACGACGCGACGGGGCTGGTCTGGACCAATCCGTCCCCCAACATGCGGCGGCTGACGGCGGCAACTCTGTATCCAGGCATCGGGCTATTGGAGTTCACGAACGTCTCCGTTGGACGCGGCACGGACACGCCGTTCGAGGTCTTCGGGGCACCCTACCTCGCCCCTCGCGCTTTCGCGAGTGCGCTGAACGCTGAGGGGCTGCCGGGCGTCCGGTTCGTCCCTTGTCGGTTCACGCCGAACGCTAGCGTCTTCAGCGGCGAGGCCTGCGGCGGGGTGCAGATAATCGTCACGGATCGCGACCGGCTGAACGCCGTCCAGGTCGGGCTGACGATGGCCGTCATCCTGCGCCGTCTATATCCTGAATCCTGGCAGCCGGAGAAACTGCAAACGCTGCTCGTGAACGCGCAAACGCAGGAGGCACTGCTGGCGGGCGCGACCTACGCGGACATGTCGGACGGCTGGGCCGGAGTGTTGCAAGAGTTCAGCGAACGGGCGCGTGCGATATGGCTGTATGGGGAATAGAGCGCAAGAAGGAACAGGCAGGGAAGAAGGGCGGGGGGACCCCGCCCCTATAGGCAACCGCTCTTCAATCGTATCTTCAATCGTAGGGGCGCCGCTTGCCGCGCCCTCCTTGTCTTGCCGCGCCCTCCTTGTCTTGCCGCGCCCTCCTTGTCTTGCCGCGCCCTCCTTGTCTTGCCGCGCCCTCCTTGTCTTGCCGCGCCCTCCTTCCGAAGCCCCAAAGGGGCGGCCCATCCGTATAGACTAGCCCTCCACGGCCCGGACAATGGATGCTGGGATCAGGCAAACGTGGGAATCGTCACGCCCTCGCCGTCACGCAAGGCCGACTCGTGGGCGCAGAGGCCAGGGACGGTCCAGGTGGCGGCCGTCACGGCGTCTATGGCCGCCGGGCGACCTTCCACGATGCTCCGCACGAACTCATGGGCCAGGTGCGGGTGGGAACCGCCGTGGGCGCCGTCGGTCTCGTACTGCGTGAAGGCGCGCAGTCCGGGAGGCAGGCGGTCGGCGTAGTCGGGGAGGGTGAGGCGGGCCACATCCACGGGACGGCCGTAGGGGGTACGTTCGTCGCCCAGGGTGAACAGGGCAGGCTTCTCGCCGTGCAGGGGACTCCACTCGAAGCCTTGCTTGGTGCCGTAGACGTGGAAGCCCTCGATATAGGGGCGGGCGGTCTCGAACCAGGAGCGGGTGACTTCGGCGGCGATGGGTGGGTCTTCCAGGCGGAACAGGGCCGTTTCCAGGCGGAAGGGATTAGCGCCGGGCAGATGTAAATGGGGCGAGAGGAGGCCGGAGCCGAGGCAGTGGACGCGCGTTGCCCGCGTCCCGGTCAGGGCGAGCAGGGGCGCGACGGCATGAGTGGCGTAATGCATCGGTGGGACGGACTGCCAGTAGGTTGGACGGCCTTCCACATCCTGGAAGTAGATGCCGCGCAGGAAAGTCAGGTCGCCTATCTCGCCCCGGTCGTAGAGGTCCTTGACGAAGAGGTATTCGCGCGAGTAGACGACGGTCTCCATCATCATGTAGTTCTTGCCGCTGGCGCGCTGGGCGGCGATGACGGCGTGCAGCTCGTCAAGGGAGACGCCCATCGTCACCGCGCAGGCGCAATGTTTGCCCGACTCGAGGACGCGCACAGCCTGATCGGCGTGGAAGAACAAAGGCGTCAGCAAGTGGACGGCGTCAACATCGGGCGCATCCAGCAGGGCGTCAAGGTCAGCGAACCGGCGTCGGACGCCGAAGCGGTCCCCCACTTCACGCAGGCGGTCCGCGTCAGGGTCACAGAGGACGACCTCATGCACATCCGGGTGGCTCTGGTAAATAGGGACAAACCCGGCCCCGAAGCCGAGGCCGGTGACGGCGATGCAGATTTGGTTCAAGATTACCCCCAGACTGTTGGACGCACTCGGTCACCGAAGGGCTGGTTTGCCGAACGTGCCCGCACCCCCAAAACCCTCAGTGTCCTTCAGCCAAGCTATACAAGGCAGCCTCTCGGACCTTTGGGGCTGGGTCGTTCCGCAGGAGTCGGAGCGCGCCGATGCTCTTGGAATCTTTGGAATGCGATAAGAATCGCGCGCCTTCCAGCCGGACCATGGGTGGGGGCGTCCGGGCCAGAACAGACACACACACTTCGGTCGCCTCACGAATCTGGGCTGGGGAAAGGAAACCGGATCGCCGGGCCATAGTCAGCACGTCCAGCGCCTCACTCTGCGAAAGCTCGTCTACAGGGCCATTCAGGCAGGCGATCGCCTGACGGGTTTGTGCAGGGGAGAAACGCATGGGCTGTCCTCGCATGATGGAGTGCTGGACGCTGTTCTTGAGGATAATCATGTCGGACATCTGCGTGTTCGGCTCCTCACCCGTACCCCCATCCCCGGAAGCCCGAAATTTGTCGAGACTCTTCTGCCAGGGGGGCCGTTGGGGGGCATGGTAAACCGCGAGGCCACCCCAGGCGAGGGCGATCAAAAGCACGGCAGCAAACGGCCAGAGGCGGCGGCTGCTTGGGATGGCTTCGACTTTAGGATCATTCATGGTGTACTATACAGCGCAAACGGCTTTTTCCGGTTAGTGCATCTTGAATGGTCCGCCGTGCGACTCGGGGGCCATGTCGGGGCGCGTCGAGTCCTGGATGACCTCGTGCAGTTCCAGGACGTTCGGCTGGGAGTATGCATCTTTCGGCAAGGAACCCGATTGGGCATGACCTTTGACGAAGGCGTCCGACCGAATCCAGCCCATGAAATCTTCTCTCGATACCCAGAAAGTCAGCACGATGTATGGCTCCCCTTCGTTGACGGGCCGCAGTACCTGGTTGGAAATAAAGCCCGGCATCCCATCTACTAGGCCAGCCCTCTCCCGAAAGACCTTCTCGAATGCCTCGGCGTGTTCCGGCTTGACGTAAAGCCGGTTGGCGACTGTGATCATGGCGTTTCTTCCTCGTTTTCTTCGTCTATGATACCACCTTGCGGGTGCCTTTGCGTCCAGTCTTTGGTGGCGGAGCGGGTGATATTGCGGTGGCCGTCGGTCCAATGATCGCGATACCAGGTGCAGCCGTTTCGTCCCCCGCATAACCCATTGACTGGAAGCGTAGTTGATCTGCAAACACATAGACAAGAGTAGGCTGCTGACGCATCTTTTCCTCCAGTCCATCATGGCCGGGCGCGCTGGGGGCCTTCATTCTCGTCGGGCTTGTTCGTCCGACTCGTGGAAATCACCGAACGCTGCCTGGGTCACGCGGGCGAGGTCAGCGGGCAGGAGGAGGATCTGGGTGCCTCGAACGCCCGCGCTGATGCTGACCTCGTCATGCGCGAGGGCGGCCCGGTCCAAATAGACTGGCAGGCGCTTCTTGGTGCCTAAGGGGGAAACGCCGCCGCGCACATAGCCGGTGACGGGCTGAATCTCCTTCAGCGGGAGCAGGTCACAGCTTTTGTTCCCCGAGGCGGCGGCCAGCGCTTTCAGGTCGAGTTGCGTCCCCGCCGCGATGAGGGCGAGCAGGACACCGGTCTTGTCGCCGCGCACGGCGAGTGTCTTGAAGACCTGCGCGTCGGGCAGGCCGATCTTGCTGGCGACGGTCTCGGCGGATAGGTCAGCCTCGTCCACATCATAGTGAACGAGGCGGCAGGCGATGTGGGCCTCATCCAGCAGGCGCACGGCATTGGTCTTGGCGGGAGTGGTCTTCATGCCGGGGGCGGTCTTCATGCCGGCGGATGCGGGAACAAGCGGCGGTACAGGTTGGTCTGGAGCAGGTTCTCCGGGTCGCACTCGTGCTTGAGGGCAAGAAATTTGGAGACGCGCTCTTCGCCCAAGGCTTTCACCAGGGCGGAGCGATGCAGGGCGCTGTCTTTGGCGAAATAGAAGCGGCCCCCGGCATCCAGCACGAGCCGGTCCATCTCGGCGGCCAGGCTCAGGAGGGCGCCCTGCCGCGCGGGCACGACGGCAAAGTCAAGGGCCAGCGAGTAGCCGTCCACGGCATGGGTCATCAGGAAGTCGTCGGGGCGGTGGCGCTTGAAGACGCCGAGATAGGGAACGACCCCATAGGCTTGGGCGAGTTTAAGCTGGGCGGAGAAGACGGCCTGGGCGTGCTCCTTGGGGACGAAGCTCTGGTATTGGATCAGGCCGCCGGGCTTGTAGGCATGTTTCCAGTTGGGCACATAATCGAGCAGGAAGGCGAAACCTGCGTGGGACTGCGTGTGGACCTTGCCGTCCCCGAGCTTGGCGGCGCTCAGGTACTTGGCGAAGTTGATAGCGCGCATTCCTGGATCATTGACAAAGGGCTTCATGAAGCGCCACATGAGGGACTTGGGCACGACGCCGAAAAGGCTGTCGGGCAGCTCCTGGTTCTCGACGCGTAGGGTCTGGGCGGGCTGTGGGTCCTCGCCGGGCGCGAGGTAATTCGCCTGGTGGATCTGGCCGCGCCCCAGGGCGTCCCCGTCGGCAAAGCAGTCAATCCAGCCGACGAGATAGTCCGATTGGGGCAGGCGCTCCTCGAAGATTTGAAAGAGATCGTCGAAGTTCTTGTGTCCAATGGGCGTGACGTTCAGCAGGCCCGAATAGACCTTTTTGAGCTGCAAGTCGAGGCGGGTGATGACGCCGAGCATGCCGAAGCCGCCGATGGCGGCATGGAATAAATCGGCGTTCTGAGAACGCGAGCAGACCTTGGTGTCGCCCGCCGGGGTCAGGATCTCGAACTCCTGAATCCAGTCCCCAATAGGGCCGGCTTTCCAGTTGTTCTTGCCGTGGATGTTCATCGCCGCCGCGCCGCCGAGGGTCGGGAACATCGTCCCAGACACGACGTTGGGCCACCAGCCATCCTCAATAGTATACTGCCAGAGCTGCTGAAGGGTAACGCCCGGCTCGACGCGGATAAGGCCGGTCTGCGGGTCCCAGGCGAGGATGCGCTTCATGCGGGTCAGGTCGAGGGAGATGCCCTCGGCGTTCAGGGAGGCGTCGCCGTAGGAGCGGCCCGCACCACGCAGGCCGACGGATCGACCGGATCGGCGGGAGTGGTCGAAGACGGCGCAGACGCCGTCGGTGGTGCTGGGGCGGTAGACATAGCTGAGGGCTGCGGAGGACATCCCCCACCCTTCCATGCGCTCCAAGTGATCATTTGGCAAGTCGGGTATTTTGGGCGAGTCGGTTGTTTGATGTTGAGCCATTGCAATATTGTGGTCAGATATTCAGATGTTTGAAGATCGGGGCTGGGATGGCGCGGATGACAGCCATGATCGGCTTCCATTTGGCGGGGACATAGGCCACGCGGACCTTGTCTTTGGCGGCCAGCAGGATCTCGGCGGCGGCCCGCTCAGGCGAGATCATGCCGGGCACCTTCAGGCCCTCCGTCATTGGCGTATCCACCGGGCCAGGCTTGATGGTCACGACGAACGCGCCACGCCGCTCGATGCGGTTGCGGAGCGATTCTAGATACGCATTCAGGGCGGCTTTCGTTGCGCCGTAGACGGGGCTCCCACGCCGCCCCCGGTCCCCGGCGACGCTGGAGATACCGACGATGGTGCCTGTTTTAGCCTTTTCGAATCGCCGAGCGGCCTCGTTGAGCCAGGCGACCGCCCCGGTGAAGTTGGCGGCGATGATCCCCGCATCTTTCGATGTGTCGTACTCTTCCGGGCCGACAGCGGGCATGATGCCGGCGGCGTAGATGATGAGGTCTAGGCCGCCTAGGTCGCGCGTGATCGTCTCGAACAGGGCGGGGACTGTGCCGGTGTCGGTGACATCATTGGCATATGCCAGGGCGTTGACGGCCCCGGCATCAGCGTTCAAAGATTGGGCCAGGGCGCGCAGGCGGTCCTCGCGGCGGGCGACGAGGGCGACCCGGCAGCCGTCAGCGATCAGCGCGCGGGCCAGCGCCTCACCGATCCCCGAGGAGGCGCCGACGATAATCGCGTGTTTCCAGTGTGGCATAGTCAGCTTTTCTTTGCCGCCCAGAGGACGGCGTTGTGCAGAATCTGCCGAACGTTACTGTCGAAATAGGTGGGGTAAGTCTCGTGACCAGGCCGGAAGTAAAAGACACGCCCGACGCCCTGCCCCTGTCCCTTGCCGCCGCCCGGCCCTGAGGTGAAGGCGGGATCAATCCCCTCCCCTACAGTGGCCGTGAAGGACGGGAAATACTCGCCCCCGAGTGGGAAGTAGGACTGGAAAACGACCGTTAGCGCCGGAGGCACATCGAAGGGTGCCCCGTACATCTCCTCGGCGGGCAGCGCGAAGTCCTCAACGCCCTGGGCGATAGGGTGCCGAGGGGCACAAACGGTGATCTCCTCGGTATCGGCAGGGTTCTGGACCTCGCGCCAGCCACCCTTGAGGTGTCCGGTGCAGTTGAGGATGCCCCGGAATGGCTTGGAGTAATGAGCGGAGTGCAGGGCGATAAAGCCCAGGCCACCCTGGACGGCCTTGATGACTTTGGCGGCGGTCTCGTCAGTGACCTCGCCATGGCGGGCGTGGCCCCACCAAAGAATGGCATCAATTCCGGACAAGGCAGCTTCGGTGATGCCCTGATCGGGGTCGTCGAGGTTTGCGGTCGTGGCGACGATGCTGCCACCGCCCATCTCGTTCAAGCCGTCGGCGATGGCGCCGTTGAGGCTCTTAGGGTACACGGACTTCGGCGCATGGGCGGGGGCTTCGTCCCAGACCAGGACGCGCACGGGGTTCTCGGGCATGGTTTCTCCTTGTTGCAGGTTCGGCTTATTCGCCGCCTGCGCCGACGCCGGGTTCGGTCATCTTACGGGCGTCCAGCAAGTCGCTCAGTTGATCGGCGGGCAGAATCTGTTCGGACACACAGAGGTCCCGGACGGTCCGGCCTTCCTCGACGGCTCGCTTGGCGAGCTTGGCGGCGCTATCGTACCCGATGATAGGGGCAAGACTCGTCACCATGCTCATGGACCACTCGACCAGGCTCTCGGCGCGCGCAGTGTTCGCGGTCAGGCCCAGGACGGCCTTCTCGGTAAAGACAGTGACCGAGTTTGCCAGGAAGGAAAGGCTTTCCAGCACGTTCCGGGCCATTACGGGTAGCATGACGTTCAGGTCGAGGTTGCCGTGGGTGTTGGCGACGGTCACGGTGACGGCATTACCGATGACCTGGGCGCAGACCATCATGAGCTGCTCGCACATGACGGGGTTGACCTTGCCGGGCATGATGGAGGAGCCGGGCTGGACAGCGGGCAGGGAGATCTCGCCCAGGCCGCAGCGCGGGCCGGAGGAAAGCCAGCGGACATCGTTTGCGACCTTGAGGAGTGAAGCGGCGACGGTGGACAACTGGTTTGCCAGTTCGACTGCCGCGTCCTGGCTGCCCTGCGCCTCGAAATGGTTTTCGGCCTCCACAAAGGGCAGGCCAAAGCGCTTGGCCAGCCGCGCCGAGACGGCGGCCCCAAAACCTTCCGGCGAGTTGATGCCCGTCCCGACCGCCGTTCCGCCGATCGCAAGCTCCATCAACCTCGGCTTGACGCCCTCCAGACGGGCGATGCTGAGTTCCACCTGCCGCGCCCAGCCGGACACCTCCTGACCAAGCCGGATCGGCGTGGCATCCATCAGATGCGTCCGCCCAATCTTGACGATGTCGTTCCACTCGCACGCTTTCTGGGCGAGCGCGGCATGGAGCGCACGCAGGGCAGGCAGAAGACGGCTTTCGAGTTCGGTGGCCGCCGCGATATGGATGGCGGACGGGATGACATCGTTCGAGGACTGACTCTTGTTGACATGGTCGTTCGGGTGGACCGGAGATTTGGAGCCGATCACGCCGCCCATCATTTCAATAGCGCGGTTTGCGATCACCTCATTGGTATTCATGTTGGTTGAGGTGCCGGACCCGGTCTGGTAGATGTCCAGGACGAACTGAGCATCCAGCGCACCCGCCATTACCTCGTCGGCGGCTCGGTAGATGCCGTCGGCAACGATGGGGTCGAGTAGGCCCATCTCGACATTGACCTCGGCCGCCGCCCGCTTGACCGCCCCCATCGCCTGGATGAAAGGCCGAGGGAAGCGGACGCCGGAGACCGGAAAGTTCGCGACCGCGCGGGCAGTCTGCGCGCCGTAGTAGGCATCGGAGGGGACCTGGAACTCGCCCATCGAGTCTTTTTCAGTGCGTGTGTTTGGCATGTTGCTTGTTAATTCGTCACTTCTTAATTCGTCACTTCTGGGTGTCGCTGGAAAGATGGTAAGAGAGGACGGCGAGTTCCTGCAAGAAGGAGACGTTGCGGACGACGATACGTTCGGGCACTCTCAGGATGATTGGGGCGAAGTTCAAGATCACGCGCACGCCGGCCAGTATGGCGGCATCCGCCACGTTCTGTGCCGCTGAGGCGGGAACGCAAATGATGGCGATGCTCGCACCGACTTGGGCGTTAGTCTGACGCAGCCCGGCTTCATCCAGGATGATCAGGTCGCCCTGCGGCCTCCCGATCTTGGCCGGATCGCTGTCAAAGGCGGCAGCGATATGAAACTTGTGCTCGCGCAGTCCGGGGTAGCCGATCAAGGCGCTGCCCAAGTTGCCGGCCCCGATGACGATGATCGGCTGCATCTGGTCTATTTTAAGGATGCGCGCGATGCGCGCCTGAAGCTCGACGACGTTATACCCGACGCCCGGCTTCCCGAACTCCCCGAAATAGGAGAGGTCCTTACGGAACTGAGCGGCATTGATTCCGGTCTGCTTCTCCACGTCCGTGGAGGAGACGGTCTCGACCTGTGACGCTTCCAGGTCGATCAAATAGCGCAGATAAGTGGCGAGCCGTTCCAGAGTAGGAATCGGGACCTTCGGGCTGCTGTTCACGACTGGTCTCTCTTGCCATTCCACCGCCTGCCGCCATCGTCCAGGCCGTTCCGATGCTTGTGAATTCTATCACGAGTATTATACTGCTGACAGGGCGCGACGTCAAGCCCCTGTCCCGCCGGGTCAGCCGGGCGCCTGCGGCGACCACCAGGGGTCTGTGAAGAGGGCCTGGACGTGCTCGTCGTCGGGTTCGGCAGCCCCGGCGGCAGGCAGTGCAGCTTGGGACACATCACCGACGAATACCAGCGTCGGCCCGCCGCCTGCACTCGATGCCGTCAGGCTGCGAAGGGTAAAAGCCGTGGCGGAGGGACTGGCGGCGGCCCCAGCCTGGGCCGCGCGCAGGGCGCTTCGCAGCACGGCGGTATGGGAGAGGCTGCTCCCGGCTGGCAGGATGAGGGTGATGCCCATGCGCCCCGTGCGCGGGTCAAACTGGACATCGCCGACGGTGATGCCCTGCGCGGTCAGGTCGCGCGAGCCGCGCAGGGTGCCCAGGACGGCCTGCTCGGCGGAGTCGCGGGGGACGGTCTCGGCCAAGGACGGTGTGGCGGAGGTCGGGGGGACTACGACGGGGGCAGCCTTGACCTCCTGATTCTGGCCGAGGCCCAGCGAGGAGAGGGTGGCCCGCTGGTGAACAGCGGCATACGCGAAGATTACGATGAGGCAGACCAGCAGGGCGGCGGCGAGAGCAGCAAGGCGCAGGGCCGATTCGGGGTCGCGTGTCAGCTTTCGCCAGAGCAGGCTGGGAGTTGTGAGGGCAGAGGCTGTGAGAGCAGGGGCTATGGGGGCGTCGCCCTGTTCGATGTCCATTTCCCCCGGGCTTGTCTCGTGGCTTTCATGGAGGAGCGGCGCCTGCCTTCGGAGTAGACGGTCCAGTTTCAGGCGGTCGGCGGGGCTATCGGGGCTGGCATCCAGAGCCATGCGGTACCACTGGATGGCATCATCGAGGCGGCCCTGGTTCTCATAAATGTCGCCGAGGAGGCTCTGGGCGGAGGGGCTGTCCGGGGCGAGGCGCAGGGCGGCCATGCAGTTGTCCACAGATTCGTCCCAACGCCCACGCATCCGCAGCAGGTTCGCTTGTGCCAGGAGCGCGTAAACCTCACGCGGCAGACCCGCCTCGTCCCTCAGCGGCGAGGGCGCCGGCCCGTCGTTCCCCATCGGCCCATCGCTCCGCCGGATGCTATCCAGTCGATCCAAAGCCATTCTCACCTCGTAGTGTCGGCGGCAGCGCGCCGGGGGCTGCCTCGTTCCATTCAGCGCGTAGGATAGGGGCGAACACGAGTTGGGCGATGCGGTCCCCACGCCTGATGCGGACAGCCTCCTGGCCCAAGTTGATCAGGAGGACGCCAATAGCTCCCCGATAGTCCGAGTCAATGGTCCCCGGCGAGTTGACCAAGGCTACTCCGTGTTCGAGCGCCAAGCCGCTTCGCGGGCGCACCTGCGCCTCGCAGCCTTCCGGCAGGGCAAGGCGGATGCCGGTCGGGACCAGGACGCGCTTGCCCGGTGCCAGGTGCAGGTCTTCCGTGACGGCAGCATGGAGGTCCATCCCCGCCGACCCCGCCGTCGCATAGCGCGGCAGCGGCAGGTCTTCCGTCCCCGCCTCGCGCTCAACCATGACGCGTATCGGCGTCAAGAGGCTGCCTGCCGCACTGGGAGGACCACCAGGAAAGTGGTCCCCTTTCCAGGCTCGCTCTCCTCCACGGTCACTTTTCCTCGGTGTCCGTCCTCGACGAGCGCCTTGACCAAGGCCAGGCCGATGCCCGTCCCACCCACCTCGCGGTTGTCGCGGTTATCCACTCGGTAGAAACGCTCGAATATCTTGTGCAGATGGTCGCGTGAGATGCCCATCCCCTCGTCCGAGACGCGCAGTGCGACCGAATGGGCGGGGTCTCCCAGGACGCGCCCTGTGACCCGAATGGTGCCGCCCTGCGGCGAGTATTTGATGGCGTTACTGACCAAGTTGGTCAGGATCTGGTCCAGCTTGTCCGGGTCGGCCTCGACCACCGGGAAGTCTGGGGGGAAGTCCAAAACGAGCGTGTGGCCGGAGGCATAGGCGCGCTGCGTAGCAAGGACTTTCTCGGTTAGGACGATCACATCCACCTGCTTCCAGTTCATTTGCATCGCGCTGCCCTGCTCGATGCGGGAGATGTTCAGCAGGTCCTCGATAAGCCGCCTGAGCCGATCACATTCAGAATCGATGATGCCGTAGAACTCGCGCCGCGTCGGCTCATCATAGTACCCCTCCTCGTCGGTCAGTAGGGTGGAGATAAAGCCCTTGATGCTGGTCAGGGGCGTCCGCAGCTCGTGCGAGACTGTGGAGATGAAGGCGGTTTTCATCTGCTCGACGCCGCGTATCTCGGTGATATCGTTGAAGATCGCCACGATCCCGGCCGGCGCCCCATCGTCGTCGCGCACCGTCGCGCACTGCACCTGATAGATACGTTCCTGGAACTGGTCTTCCGGGGCGGCGTCAGGGATCGGGAAAGTGACCTCGTCGGCGACCTCAGCGTGTCCGGCGGAGAGGGCGCGGCTCAGGATAGCGCGGACCCTGGTGTCCGAGATCGCTTTGTCGTAGGGGACGTCAATCAGAGGCAGATACGGCGCGATGCCCAAGATCGCGCGCGCTGAAGGGTTGATCTGGAGCAGGCGCCCATTGTTGCCCACCATGAGTAGCCCGGCGTAGAGGCTATCAATGGTGTGCAGCAGCTCCTGCTTTTCCTGCACGACCTCACGGTACATCTGGGCGGACGCAATAACGGCCGCCCCCTGCTTGGCAAGCTGTTCCAGAAGGCGGACGTCCTCGTCCATGAATGTGCCGTCGTACTTCTTGTTGAAGACATGCAGGACGCCGACTGTGGTCCGGTCCACGACGCGGTTATCCTCGTCGCGTTTCTCCACGATCAGTGGTACGGAGACGGCGTTGCGGATGCCGAAGCGCGCCAGCCCTTCCGCCGCCGCGCGCGGGTCGAGCACGGCATCGTATGTAATTAGGGAGGAGTTGGCCCGGAAGACCTCATTGGAAACGCCTTCCTCGACAACGCGCCGCTCCATCGCGGTCAGCTCGCCGCGCGTCAGTCCGATGGCCGGGTGGGTGGCATAGAGGGTCGCAGCGCTGGTGTCGTGGAGCATAAACACGCACTTCTCAGCCTGAAGAATCTTAGAGATCTTGTCCACAAGCCGTCTGAGGATGTTCTCGAACTCGCCCGGCGCGGGCAGGGGCAGGGAGGAGGGCGGCAGGGATGGGCCGGGATTCACGGAAAGCCCCTTCGTCTGGGTCTCCTGCCGGACCTCCTGAATGCGCTGTTCGAGGTCTAAATTGGCCTTTTCCAGCCGCTCGATATACTGCCGGCGGTCCTCATAAACGGACGGCAGCAAGTCGTTACCGCCGGCATCAGCGGGGCCGGGCGGAGGGGGCGTGTTCTGCGACATCGTGTGTGGCGTACCTCAAGATATTATAGCACACCATTCCGAAGCGCGTCAATCGCGCCCCTCCCAGAATCATCAAGGCATCAGGAGCCGGCCACAGTTCTCGCAGGTATGCATCTGCGTGCTTTCTTTGACGGCCTTGATCGAGGTGGAAGAAAGGGTCATGCGGCACCCGCCGCAGGAGTTGCCCTCGATCCGGGCGATCCCGATTCCGCCCAGCTTGGCGCGGAGGGCCTCATAGCGTTTCAAGGCGGCCATGTCCTCGACGGCAGGCTCGGCCTCCTGGCGCTGCCGGGCAAGATCGGTCAGTTCCAGGTCGAGCGCCGAGTGGCGGGAGCGAAAGGCAGTGACGATCCCGGCGCGGTGGTCGTCCGCCTGCCGCGCCTGCTCTTCGGCAAGGGTCAGGGCCGTCTGCGCCTGCTCGGCTCCCTCCATAAGTTCCAGGACCTGACTATCCAGATCAGACTGCTGCCGTCCCAGCGCCTCGATCTCCTTCTCGATGTTCCCCAGCTCTTTCGGGTTAGTGACTGTCCCCTGGTAGAGCTTCCCCTGGTAATTCTTGCGCTTGGTCTCGACTGCTGCTGACTTTAGCTCGGTGTCCTTCAAAGTGCCCGCGAGCTTCTGCCACTCGCCCCGCCGCGCCTGCGCCTCGGCGTGGGCCGATGCGGCAGCGGTGGCGGCGGCCGTGCCGTTGTCTAGGGCCGCCTGCGCCCTTTTAGCCCTCTGGACCTGCGTATCAACAAGCTGCAAGGCATACAGCGCCTTCAGTGTTTCGGGAACGGTTGGCATGGAACAAGACTCCTCACAAAACTCCTCACAAGACTCCACAGCGGATGCATCGCTTGCCGATTCTAGCAGAAACAAGCGGCTCTGTCAAATCAGGTACAATAACGGTATGGCGAAAGCGCAAACACGATTTGTCTGCCGGCAGTGCGGCTATGAAAGCCCGAAGTGGCTGGGAAAGTGCCCTTCCTGCGACGAGTGGGGGACGCTTGAGGAGACGGTCACGGCGGCGACGCCCAAGTCGCTGGGGGCGCGCGCCCCGCTGCCGACCTCGTTCGTCGGGCGCAGCAAGCCGCAGCGCCTCAGCGATGTCCCCTCCCCCTCCGAAGAGGGTCGTATCCTGAGTGGTATGGGCGAGTTCGACCGCGTACTCGGCGGCGGCATCGTGCGCGGCGCGCTGACTCTCATCGGCGGCGATCCCGGCGTGGGCAAATGCCTTGCCGGGTCGGAGCGCGTTCTCGACCCGGCGACCGGTGCCTATCTTCCCCTTTTGGAATGGGCGGAGCGTCTGCGGCCTGTCCTCGCCCTCAACGAAACGACACACCGGCTTCGCCCGGCTTCGGTCAGCATGTTCCACGCCCAGGGCGTTCGCGAGATCGTTGAGGTCACGACGCGGCTTGGCCGGACTTTGCGCTGCACCCCGAACCATCCGGTGCTGACGCCGGTGGGCTGGATGCCGGTCGGCGGGCTGATGCCCGGAACCCGCGTCGCCTCCCCGCGCGCGCTGCCGTTCTTCGGCTCGCAATCCATGGACGACACCATCGTCGAGCGGATCGCTTGCGGACTGCTGGACGCGTCCGGACAGCACCACGCAGTGCCGCAGGTCATCTTCGGGCTGCCAAGATCGCAGGTCGCTTATTTTCTTGGTGTGCTTTTCTCCTCTAACGGCCAGATCTCGCCGGCGGACTTTGGAATATCTGCCGCCTCCTATTCCACACACAGCCGCCGGCTCGCCCAGGATGTTCAGCACCTTTTACTGCGGTTTGGGGTTATAACAAAGTTGCAGATAAAGGAGAGTTCGAGGAATCGCCTATCTCACGTGGCATACGAGTTATTAGCAATGGGGCTTCAGGACGCTCAGCATCTGCTTAAAGAAAGTGGCATCAAGGACCGTGCTGAGGTGGAGATAATTCATGGGGGGGCTTCAGCTCCCTGCCAATGCCCTGTCAGCGAGGACATCTACTGGGACGAGATCAGCTGTATCGTTCCAGCGGGCACGGAAGCGGTTTTTGACATATCCGTGCCGGAGGGCGCGAATTTCGTGGCGAATGATCTCATCGTCCACAACTCGACGCTGCTCACGCAGATCGCGGGGCAAATTGCCATGCAGGGCGGCAAGACGCTTTATGTCTCCGGGGAGGAGTCGGCAACACAGATCAAGCTGCGGGCAGAGCGGCTGGGGATCACGGGCGGGGATCTGCTGCTGCACAACGAGACGGATGTGACGCTGATCGCGGCGACGATCCAGGCGGAGCGGCCCTTGTTCGTCATCATTGATAGTATCCAGACGATGCATCACCCGGAGATCGAATCGTCCGCGGGCAGCGTCTCGCAGGTCCGGGCCGCCACGCAGCAGCTCGCTCAGGTGGCAAAGGGGGAGGGCATTCCTATCTTCTTGGTCGGGCATGTCACCAAGGACGGGGCGCTGGCCGGGCCGCGCGTCCTGGAGCATATGGTAGATACGGTGCTGACCTTCGAGGGGGACCGGCATTATACCTATCGCATCCTGCGGGCGGTGAAGAACCGGTTCGGCTCGACGGACGAGCTTGGTCTGTTCGAGATGCACGAGGAGGGGCTGGTCGAGGTCCCAAACCCCTCGGAGATGCTCCTAGCCGAGCGGACGCACAACAGCGCCGGCTCGGCGGTACTGGCGACGGTAGAGGGAACACGGCCCCTGCTGATCGAGGTGCAGGCCCTAGTCGCACCCTCCTATCTTTCCAATCCGCGCCGGACGGTCTCAGGGGTGGACGTCAACCGCGTCAACCTCATCCTGGCCGTGCTGGAAAAGCGGGTCGGGATCAGCCTCGCGAATCAGGACGTGTTCGTCAACCTCGCCGGGGGCGTGCGCGTGGAGGAGCCGGCCGCAGACCTCGCGGTCGCGGTCGCCGCCGCCTCGAACTTCCAGGAGCGGCCCGTGGATTCGACCACGATCTTCGCGGGCGAAGTCGGGTTGGGAGGCGAAGTACGGGCGGTCGGCCATATGGACCTGCGGCTGCGGGAGGCGGCGCGCATGGGCTTCCGTCAGGCCATCATCTGCGCGCGGAACGCGGCGGGGCTGCGCCGGACGCCCGATATCAAGGTGATCGGCGTGGACACCGTTCGGCAGGCGCTGGAAGCCGCCCTGACGCGCCCATGAGGTGGTTTGGGCTGCTCCTCTGCCTGCTGCTGGGTCCGGCGGCATTCGCCCAGACGCCGCGGCCGCCATTTATCGTTATTCTGCTGCCGGGAACAAGTCTGGACGAGTGGCGGGCGACTGGCGGGCCAAACCTGCACCGGCTTATGGGGTCGGGGGCGCTTGCCGTGATGAACACGCGGACGGCCCGTCTGCCGAACGACCATACGCGAGAAACTCCGGAAAGCGCGGCCCTGACACTGGGGACGGGGGCACGAGCGGCGGGCGGCCCTGAAGCATCGGATTTCCTGATGCAATCGGCCACCATTCCCGGCCTCACAGTCTCGGCGGGTGACTTGTATGCGCGGCGAACGGGCAAACTCCCTCCACCGGGCCGATATGTCAATGTCCACTGGCCGGCTCTCCTTCGCGCGAATGAGCGGCTAGGCTATCGGCTCCGACTCGGCGCGCTGGCGGACGCTTTAGCCGCAAAGGGGATATCGGTTTCTGCCGGGGGTGGCCGGTTCGCGGATTGCATCGCGACGCGAAGCGACGGCACGGTCGGCAGGGCGGAATCGCTGACAACGGCATCGGGGCCGTGCCTGGTTTGGGACGCTGGGACCGACATCCCCGCCGCCGACAACTTGATCGGTCGTGCCGCCGCACAGGTCGCCCGCCTGCATGGCCGCCTACTCCTCCTATCGCCGTTCGCTGGGGACACTGAGTATGCGCGTGGGGAGCGGCTGACGCCCGTGCTGGAATGGGGCGAAGGCGTTCCGGCGGGGCTGCTGCGCTCGCCATCCACGCACCGGGCAGGGCTTGTCGTCAACACCGATTTCGCGCCCACGGTAGGGGCGTACTACGGTGTCCGGCGTGAGGACTTCGCGGTCCGGCCCTTCGGCGAGGTCTGGACCGAGGCCGATGCGCCCGATGCGGAGCGTTCGGTCCGGGCACTGGAGCGGCAGGCGGTGCGGCAGGCCGGGGGCATGAAAGTCCTGCCGTATCTGGCCGTCGCGCTGGCCTTCTGGATGATCGGTGGGACGGCGCTCGCGCTCCTGAAACGGATGCCTTTTGTGGGGCCGGTCGTCCCAGCGGCCCTTCTGACCGCGCTCGTGTTCAGCGTCTCCTTTCTGTCGCTGGCTCTCTGGTCCGGACTGCTCCTGGCCACTGCCGCCGCGTTGAAAAGGCGGCTCGGGCCGCGCCGGGTAATTTTGGCGCTGTCGGCGGTCCTCGCGGCGTCCCTGGTCGGGGATATGCTGACCGGCGGCCGGCTGATGCAGCGTGGGCTTCTCGGCTACTCCGCCATCGAAGGTGCGCGTTATTACGGTATCGGCAATGAGGCGATGGGAGCGCTCATCGGGGCGCTGCTTGTCGTCACGGCCCGGCTGTGGCGGCCTTTCGGGCGAGCGCAGGGGACGCTGCTAGTCATGCTGGGTGTCGTGGCTTTGCTGCTCGGCTCGGCAGGCGCGGGGGCGAAGGCGGGGGGCCTGCTCGTCTCGCTGACGGCTTTTGGGACGCTAGGGGTCGGCCTGCTGGGGAAGCGGTGGTCCGTGCCAATGGCTCTGGTTTTGGGCGTGGGCGCTGCTTCGGCCCTAGGGCTTGCCGCCATCCATGACGCAGCCGCGGGGCCTGGGTCACATTCACATATGGGCGAAGCCATTCGCCGAATTCAGATGGGCGGCTGGTCCGAGGGCGCGGACATCATGGGGCGGAAACTGGCGGTGGAGGGCCGCCTTGCCTTCCATAGCGCCTGGGCCTTCCCTTTGTGGGCCGGCCTGCTCTGTCAAGCAGCAGTGTGGCGAAAGCGAGGGGGGATAACGCCGGAGGCACGGGCACTGCGCGTCGCCGGTCTAGTCGGCATCGCCGCCTGTGTGGCGCTCAACGATGCCGGAGTCATCGCCGGAGTGCTATGCCTCGTCTCACTGTGGTGTGACAGCATTGCCAATATCCTCTCGACAGATTCAAAGAAAAAGCCCCTGGAACCGCATTCGCGATTCCAGGGGCCGCCATCAGAGGGCGCGCTTTACTGAGCCGGCGCGGCGGGAGGCGCCATGTCCATTGGGGGCATAAGCACCCGGTCAATGATGTGGATGACGCCGTTGCTGGCCTTGATGTCAGCCTTGGTGACGATGGCGTCATTGACCTTCAGACTTCCCTTGCGGCCTCTGGTGACCTGAAGCGTCCCGCCCTGAACGGTGGGAGGCGAGGTCGGGCTAGTCATCGCCATGGCGTCGGAGGCCATGATGCTGGCCGGGATGACATGGTAGGTCAGGATCGTCTTCAGCTTGGCGGGGTCGGCCAGGAGGGCATCAAGCTGGCCAGCGGGCAGCCGAGAGAACGCCTTGTCATCCGGCGCGAAGACGGTGAATGGGCCGGCGCCCTTCAGCGTCTCGACCAGACCAGCGACTTGCAGGGCCTTGACGAGCGTCGTCAGGTTCTTGGCCGCCATGGCGGTGTCCACGATGTCCAGTGTCGCCATGCCGGGGGCCATGCCTGCTGCGGGGGCGGGAGTGGCAGGCATGCTGCCGGACGCACCCGCGTTCATGTTAGTCGTGTCCATGCCAGCCATCATGGGGCTGCCGCTGGAACCATTCTTGGTGCCGATGGATTCATAAGCGGAGATGTAGTTGGCGATTTGCCCCTTCTCTTTTTCGACGTCGTACACATCGCCCAGCTTCAAGTTGTATTCCGTGGCCAGGAAAGGGAAGGTCTCACCACGCTCGACGGCAGCGGAGACCATGCGGAAAGGCTTTCCGGTCTCAGCGGCGATCTTGGCGATCGTGGCGATCTGGCTGTCAGACAGGCCGCGAGCCTTTGCCTGCTGCAAGTCCACGTAGTCATAGTTCGGGTTGCTCAGTATCGAGTAGTCCATGCCCATGCCGCCGGACATTGAGCTGGTACTCATGGCTCCAGGCATGGAACCCATGCTCATCGGTGCGGGCATTGAGCCGGTACCTGGAGGGGTTGCCGGCATGGTCGTATCCTGGGCGCGGGCGCCGGTGGTGGCAGCCAGCATGGCGGCGACCGCGGCGGCGACCGCCCAGTTGCGGGTGTTCTTTCGAGTTTGCATGGAAGGGGATGCTCCTTGTTTCACAGTCTGAACCGACCCTAACCCGCGCTGCCCGGTGTGCGGGCAGGAATGTCGCGGGAATAGCGAGGTATCGGCGTTGTTCGCTACGTTATACCTCAGACAATTACAAATTAAACCGGTGTCTGCATTGTCGTCAATATTTGTCCGCAAGGAAACTCATGCCAACGCGTACCTATCTTTCACGTTATTTCGGCGAACAAGGCATCCTGAAGCGCGCCCTGCCGGGATTTGCCGTCCGGGCACAGCAGCAGGCTGTGGCATCGGCCATAGACGCCGCCCTGGCGGGGCGGGGCGGGGTCGCTCTGATCGAGGCCGGAACGGGGGTCGGGAAGACCCTGGCTTATCTGATCCCAGCCTTGCAGCGCGCCAAGCCCGACTGCCGCATCGTGGTCTCGACGCACACTCTGGCCTTGCAGGCGCAGCTTGCCGAGAAAGACGTGCCCCTAGTCCAGTCGGTCTGGAAGTCCCCCGTGGAGGCCGCCGTGGTGAAGGGGCGCGGGAACTATCTATGCCTCCAGGACATGGATGCCGCCCGGTCCGACTTGTGGACGGTTGGCGACCCCGAGTTCGCCCGCATCGCCGCCTGGAGCGGCATCTCGGAGCGGGGTGATGTGGCCGAGCTGGACTTCACCTACCCCGGATGGGCCGACATCCGGGCGAATACCGATACCTGCAAGAAGCAGGAGTGCCGTTTTTTTGACCGCTGCTTCTATTACCGGATGCGTCGCGAGGCGCAGGAAGCCCGTATTCTGCTGGTCAACCACGCCCTGTTCTTCAGTGACCTGGCGGTCCGGCGCAGCGGCGAGCCGGACGCCAAACTGCTGCCGGACTACGACTTCGTGGTCTTCGATGAGGCGCACCATCTGGAAACGGCAGCGGCGGCGGCCTTCGGGGTCGCCTTCTCGTCCTCGCGCCTGCCAATCCTGATGGATAAGCTGCGGCGGGTGGCCCGACAGCTTGACATGAATCTGGACCGTTTGAAGGCCATCGAGTCCCAGTCTCAGTCGCTCTTCGACCCGTTCCTGCACGGCGGGCGGACCGAATTCTTCGTCGCCGACATCCTGCGCGGGGAGGCTGCGCTGGACTCGGCGCGGTTCCAGACAGCAGCCGTCAGCCTACTCCTGGACGGCGTCGCGCTGGAATTGCTCAAGCAGGACGCCGGCGGGCAGCCCGCCTTGAAGGACCGCATTGACGGCCTGCGCCGACAGTGCGTGCGTGCCAAGGAGGAGCTGGCGCTGGCCTTCGGCGGCGACGACTCGAACTTCGTCCGCTGGGGGTCTCTGGGGCGGGCGGGCCGTCGGGGGCCGCAGGCGACGATCCACTGGACACCGATCTCGGTGGCCCCGATTTTGCAGGCGGCTTTGTGGAAGGAGCCGCGCACGGTCGGGGCGGCCCTGGTCTCGGCCACGCTTTCCACGGATGGCGGCTTCAGCTATGTCCGCAGGCGGCTGGGCATCCCCAAGGCGGACCCGCGCGTCACCGAAACCATCGTCGGCTCGCCGTTCGACTATGCCCGGCGATGCCTGCTGTATATCCCACGTCATCTGCCGGTCCCCTCCGATGATCCGGGCTATGCTTATGACTCGGCGAACGAGATGCTGGCCCTGCTGGAAGCCTCACATGGCGGGGCCTTCCTGCTGTTTACCTCTTACCGCGCTCTGAATGCCGCCTACGAGCACCTGACGCAGTCCGACCTCCCCTACCCGCTTCTGCGTCAGGGGGAAATGCCGAACGGCAAGCTGGTCCAGACCTTCAAGGCGGAGAAGGACGCCGTCCTTTTGGGCACGCAGTCCTTCTGGGAGGGCGTGGATGTGCCGGGCGCGGATCTGCGGCTGGTCATCATTGACCGCCTCCCGTTCGCCGTGCCGGACAGCCCTCTGCACAAGGCGCGCGTGGACGAGATCACGGCGGCAGGCGGCGACTGGTTCGGCGACTTCGCGCTGCCGCAGGCACAGCTCCGGCTGAAGCAGGGCTTTGGTAGACTGATCCGCACAAGCGAGGATCGCGGCGTCGTCGCCATTTTAGACACGCGGCTTGTCCGCAAGACCTACGGCGAACGGTTCCTGCGCTTCCTGCCGCCGGCTCGCCGCGTCTTCGACATCGCCGAGGTGGCCTCGTTTTTCAACGAGGAGGATTCGGGCGGCCCGCCCGCGAACTAAAATCCAAGGCCCCGCGTTAATACCGGTAAGCCGAACGAGTTGAAGACCAAAGAAGGAGTCACGCCCATGGCATTCGAAGTCCCCACGCTCCCCTATGCGTATAACGCGCTGGAGCCGCATATTGACGAGCAGACGATGCACCTGCACCACGATAAGCACCATCAGGCTTATGTTACTAACCTGAACGCCGCCATCGAGAAGCACCCGGAGCTTGCCGGCAAGTCGCCCGAAGACCTGCTTAAAGATCTAAGCAGCATCCCCGAGGACATCAAGGCTGCCGTCCGCAACAACGGTGGCGGCCACGTCAACCACTCGATGTTCTGGGAGATCATGGGGCCGGGCGGCGGCGCGCCTACTGGCAAGCTGGCCGAGGCGATCACCACGACCTTCGGCAGCCTGGACGCGCTCAAAGCCGCCGTCAACGATGCCGGTGTCAAGCGCTTCGGCAGCGGCTGGACCTGGCTGGTCAAGACGGCGGACGGCAAGCTGGCCGTGGTCAGCACCGCCAACCAGGACAACCCAATGAGCGAAGGCCACTTCCCCATCCTCGGCAACGACGTCTGGGAACACGCCTACTACCTCAAGTACCAGAACAAGCGGCCTGACTACCTGGCCGCCTGGTGGAACACAGTCAATTGGGAGGCTGTGGGCAAGCGGTTCGAGCAGTCCGGCTACTAAACCCATAAACAAGAAAAGCCCCCGGCAAGATGCCGGGGGCTTTTTTAGGCCGCCGTTTTCAGGCCGTCGAATGTCTCTCACCCCTTGACCTGCACCGTGTTCCCGGCATGGCCCGTGACGTGCCCGCCCGTCAGCGCCACCGTCTTCTGCCCCGGCCCGCTGAGGGTCAGCGCACCTGAGCGGGTGTGCCGATTAGCTTTGCCTGCTGCGAGGATCGGAACAATATCTGGCAGGCGGCAGCCTCGACGACCATAGGTGGGAACTCCGTACCAGCGGCTGCAAGGCGGCTCCGGCTGCCTTCCACCAGAACGACCATCCTTCCCAACCGAAAGGTCAGCGTCTTGAACTTCCCATTCTGCGGCAGAAACCAGGGTTCGTCCCCGATTACTTCGGGGCTTGTGAACTGTCCCGCCAGAGAGCGGGCTGAAATCGTCCGTATGTGGTCATCCAGTGCCTGCGTACCCTCTGCCTCTCCAAGATAGAGCGGCACGAGGAGGCGATCTGGGAGGCGCAGGTGGCGGTCTATCTCGCCCCGGATTTTCCTAACGGCTGTGCCGGTCCTGGGGAGCGTCTTGGACGACGTAGGGCGGCTGCGTGAGGCCGAGGCCGCCGCCCGCGCGGCATTACGGCTGGACCCGGATGAGGCTGGCCACTATGCACTCCTGGCGGGTATCCGCATCCAGTAACGGCAGTGGGCGGACGCTGGGGGATCGCCCTGGCGCTGGGGGATCGCCCTGGTGAACCTGGGCCGGAACCAGGAGGCGGGGGCGGCCATCCAGACCAACCTTGCCAAAGACCCGGAGAACGCCGCCACCCACGCCAATCAGGGCTGGGCCTTGCTGCATCGGGGAGAACACTAGGCAGCGATGAGCCATTTCCGCGAAGCCTTGCGGCTCAAGCCGGACGTGGAACGGGCGCGGCAGGGCGTCCTGAAAGCCCTCCGCGCCCGCAACCCAGTGTATGGACTGATGCTCCGTAATTTCCTGCTGCCATCATCTATGGGCTGGTCGGTTTCGGACTGGTCGGTTTCCTTTGGATCTCCAACCTCTCCGGTGCGCGGTCCCCTACGGAACCTGTGCCGACGCAGTCCGCTTCTGTCCGACCTCCCAGGTATGCTCCCAGGGCCGCTGCACCCGCGCCAGTTCCTCATAGCGCCCGCTGTACGGCTCCAACTTCCAGCCCATGAAGGCCCAGCCGACATAGTTACCGACGTCCCAGATCTTCTCCGAAGGCAACTGCCCCTTGAACTGCGGCATCGCGCTGCCGGGGATACCATACAGGACGACGTAATAGATCGCGCCGTTCGAAATCGAGCTGACCTCGTTCTTGCGATAGTCATAGTGATAACCCGGCTGGCCGCCCTGCGGACTTGCGCCGGATGCCTGCACCAAAGTAAAGTCCATGGGGGGCGGGTTGAGGTACGGCTTGGATGGGCCGCGTCCGTCGCCGTGCTCGCCGTGACAGCCCGCGCAGTAGGCGACATACAAGACGCGCCCGCGCTCCACGGAACCTTCCGTGACAGGTTGCGGATTCGGCATGACCAGCCAGGAACTCGGCAGGGTCGAGTTGAGGTAGGGCAGGTTCTCGGCAGGCCCTTTCTGGTAATACTTGATCAGGTTGACCTTGAGGTCACGCTGCTGCTGCGCGCGCTTGAGGCCCATCTTGCCGCCGAGACACTGGAGATAGGCGATCAGGTTAACGCGGTCCTCGCCCTCGATATAGCTGAACGAGGGCATGAAGGACTGGGGGCGCGTGTAGCGCGGATTCTGGAAATGTGCCCAGTGCCAGTCATCGGGGTGATATCCGGCCTCCCGGAATAGGTCTGGACCGTTGCGCGAGGAGCCGACGAGGTGGGGCGAGTCATAGGCATAATCGCCCGGCTGGGCGGCGAGGCCGCTGCCCATGCCCCAGTCCATCGGGCGCGTGTCCTGCGAGTGGCAGTAAACGCAGCCGTTCTGGACATAGATCTCGCGGCCTTTAAGCTGCTGTGCCGTGTACTGATGCGCGTTCGGCGACGGTCGTGGGTTAAAGACGATACCCGGCGTAATGGCGACGGCGACGATAACGGTGAACACGACCAGGAACGAGCCGAAAAAGATTGTCAGCGGGGTCATTTTCATGGCGAGAAGGTTCTAATCGTTTCTAATCCACGGCGACGATGCGGTCATCAAACTGCGAGGGAGGCGCAGAAAGCTCCTGCAAATCGGCGATCCCTTGTCGCCGCTTCCCGGCCCGGTCCTGCGGCGTATAGTGGATGGTCATGTACAGGTTGATAAGCTGCATGATGACCGCGACCACGATCATGCCTCCGCCCGCCGAGCGCAGGTAGAAGTATGGCTTCACCACGGGGTAGGCTTTAACGACCTGCTCCCCCAATGTCACCCAGGCGCTGGCCTGGGCGAGACCCGCCGCTGTGATAGCCCAGAAGTAGAGGTTGATGCCGAGCATCATCAGCCAGTACTGCGTATCGGCAAAGTTGCGGCTCCAGAGGGGCTTGCGGACAATCTGCGGGACCATGTAGACCATGGCGCCCGACGCGATGAACCCAAATGCTCCCAGGAGTGCAAGATGGGCATGGGCGACCGTCCACTGCGTGAAGTGGACGAAGCGGTTCACCGCCATCAGCGACTGCACCGTCCCCTGGAACGAGGCGGTCAGGTAGAAGAACGAGCCGGTCAGGATAAACCGCAATGGGATATTCTCCAGGAGCTGCCCCCACTGACCACGCATGGTCATGTAGATGTTCACGCTGAAGGAGAAGACCGGGATGATGAGCGCGACCGAGCCGACGATGGCAAAGACTTTGAGCCAGTTCGGAATAGGCGCTTGCAGCAGGTGGTGCAGGCCCGTGTTGGTGTAGAATAGGGCGATGGACCAGAAACCGATCAGCGACAGCAGGTGCGAGTAAAGCGGACGCCGCGCGAGCTTCGGGACCATATAGTAGGTGATGGCGATGCCGCCGGTCGTGATATAGAGGCCGAAGACGTTGTGCCCGTAGAACCAGTTGAAGACGGCATCGTCCAGACCGACAAGCGACCCTGTCCGCTGGAAATGGCTGACGTCGTCTGGCAGTTTCGCCGTGCTGTTGTCCCAAAGGATATGCTGATGACCATCGGCGGTGAGGTAGGTCGAGAACGGGTGCCACATGACATGCCCAATAAAGAACATCATGGCGATCCAGACCACACTGCCACCGATGTACCAGAGCGAGACATACAGCTTGGGCTCGCGACGGGCGGCAATCGTCTGGAAGATGATGACCGCATTGACGCCCATCAGAATAAGGATGGGCCAGTCAATATACATGGGGTATTCGGCGTACTCTTTGCCCTTCGTATCCCCCCACATGACGGCGACCGCGCCGGCCAGCACGGCGAAATTCCAGAAGACCAGCAGCAGATTCGCCGCTCGGTTCGACCGGAGGGGTGTTTTACAGAGGCGCGGCACGATGAAGTACCACGCTCCGAAAAAAGCGGTGGAGAGGAACCCGAACAGCACGATGTTGACATGCGCGGGCCGCAGGCGGCTGAAAACAAGCTGGGCGATCCCGGCGAAGATGTCCGGCGTCGTCAGCTCATTGGACATGACGAGGCCGAGCAGTGTGCCGATGACGAACCAAACGGCCCCGGACATCAGGCCGTGCAGGGCTGCCGAGTCGGGCCGGTCCAGGCGCTCCCAGAGCGAGCCATAGGCGGGTGCTGCGGGTTCCGGGTCTGAGGAACGCGAGGGCAGCAGGGATGTGATGGACATGTCTTGCGGGGCTTCCTAAGCAGTGAGGCAGGGACAAAAACGCACGGTCACAACTATCGTTTACCCATCGGTCTGTGCCAGTAAACAGCTCTATTATACCCTATGATACTTGGGGGAAAATAGTGATGCCGCATAGTTCTCGGTCCGGCAGCCTTGGCCTTGACAGCTTCACCTGCGCGGGGTAAGGTGTAGAGGAAGACTAGTTCCGGGAGCAATGATGAGCCTAATTCGATTAAATAATGTCACGATGAAATATGAGGACCGGATGGTCCTGCGGAACGTCTTTTTCAAGCTGCAAGAGGGCGACCGGGTTGGGCTGATCGGCAAGAACGGGAGCGGCAAGACAACCATGCTCCGGCTGATCCTAGACCAGATCGAGCCGTCCTCGGGGGCAGTCGAATGTGAACCGGGGCTGAAGGTCGGCTACTTCTCGCAGTTCTCGGCGCTCGACGGTGCGCTCTCGGTCCGGCAGGTACTGGAAGACCTGTTCGCCGACATTCGCGTGCTGGAAGACGATCTGAACCAACTCGCGACGGCTTTAGAGACGGTCGAGGACGCAGGCGAGATGGAGCGGCTTCTGGAGCGGCAGGCGACGGGCCTGGATGAGATGACGCGGCAGGATGGCTGGGAATGTGGGCGTCATATTGATACCGTGCTCTCCAAATTGGGCTTCACCGATTCCTACCGCGACAGGCCCATTGACCAGCTTTCGGGCGGCTGGCGCAACCGGGCCGCCCTGGCCAAGATCCTCCTGGAAGCGCCGGACGTGCTGCTGCTGGATGAGCCGACCAACTACCTCGACGTCGAAGGTTTGGCCTGGCTGGAAGGCTGGCTGAACGGGTTCCGGGGCGGGCTGCTGCTGATCTCACACGACCGGCAGTTTTTGGACGGCGTTGTGACGCGGGTCGTCGAGGTGGAAAATTATCAGTTCCAGGAGTACGCGGGCAGCTTCACGGACTATATCCGCGAGAAGCAGTTTCGGTTCAAGACTTTGGAACGTCAGTTCATGCACGAGGAGGAGCTGCTGACCTTCGAGGCCGAGGCGATCTCGGACCGGGACGAGGCGCGGCGTAATCCAAGCCAAAGCCTTCAGCGCAAGCTGGCCGATCTGAAAAAGCGGCGCGAGCCGCGCCCCGTGGATGCCGTAGTCTCGGCGATCTACCAGGGTATCCGCCTTCCAGACAAGATGCTGGCTGCGGAAGGTCTTGCCAAGTCTTACGGCGGTCTCACCCTATTTTCGGAGGTGTCCTTTGAGGTCCAGAAGGGCGAGCGGATGGCAATCGTCGGCCCCAACGGCAGCGGCAAATCCACCCTGCTGCGCCTGCTGACCGGGGTGGAGGAGGCGGATCGGGGCGAAGTCATCTGGCCCGGCGGCACGTCCTTTGCCGACTTCAACCAGATACTCGCGGAGCAGGATCCAGGCGACACCGTGACACACGCGGTCAACACGATGGGCGGGCCGGGCAGCCTGGCCTTCGGCGCGCAGCGCAAACAGGTGAACAAGTTTTTAGGGCTGCTTCAGTTCTCCGAGATGGACTTAAACCAACGGATAGGGACGCTTTCAGGGGGACAGAGAGCACGGGTCGCTCTGGCGAAGTGCCTGCTGTCGGGGGCGCAGACATTGGTTTTAGATGAGCCGACCAACCACCTGGACCTGACCAGCACACAGGTCATGGAGCGCGCCCTGGTGAACTTCCCCGGCGCGGTCGTCGTGGTCAGCCATGATCGCTTCTTCCTGGACAAAGTAGCGACCCGGCTGCTGGTGTTCGGGGAGGGTGGCCGGACCGAAGAGTTCAGTGGGAACTGGACGATGTGGCAGGCGGCACAGGGGAAAACAAAAAGCCTCAGCACCTGACAATGTGCTGAGGCTTTCTCCTGGCAGATGCGCTTTCGATGGAAATGATCGCAGACTATCGGTTTCGCCCTGCTTTCTCTGCCACGCCCGCCCCGCCGGTGTCAAAACGTGCGGAGGCATGCTGTTCACATTTCCCCATCCTGATCTTTGATACAGCAGGGTGACACTTTCCGTGCCGCCCCTGACTTCGGATGCGTGTGTTATTGGGAGGGCGCGGGCATAGACGGTGCGGCTACCGGGGTACAGCACTGGCTGCCCGGAGAGCGGCTGGGGGCCTGCTACTTGGCCGGCTTGTCGGCGGCGACCTCCGAGCGGTCTACGGCGATGTGCCGGGGGTGCGATGAACACGCTGCCCGCCCCGATGATGGGAGAGGGCTGCCACCGCCCGACAAGACGAGGGCAGCCCCAAGACGTGACCGGTGGGGCTACATTTTGCCGCCCATGCCACCGGACTGGGCAAGGCCTGGCGCGGCCAGCAGCACGCAGGCCAGCGGGGCGGCGAAGAGATTGACGTTGGTCTTCATAGCTACCTTTCATGTGGATACGCGGCACCGCTGCCGGGGTAGCTACATCTTGCCGCCCATTTTGGAATCGTCGGTATAACCGACTGGGGCCTTGTTCATCTTTGTCAGCGGATGGCCCATACCGTCCTTGTACCCCATTTTTTTCGCTGCCGTCGGCGTATAATAGGCCTTGCACATCTTGCAGGCGTAAACGGTCGGGCTAGCAGTCATCTTGTGCGGCATCTTGCCATGGGCCGATGCCTGGGCAGTCAGGGGCGCGGCCGCAAGTAGAGCGAGGACGGCCGCGGCGGCGGCCAGCCGTCGCGGCAGGGGTGATGTGTTGGTCATTGTCTTCTCCTTGGACAGGCGGCCTGGTGTTCAAACCAGGTATTGCTGTCCATTACAGCGACCAGCGCCGTTCTCATGCATCTCCTATGCAGCGCGTCGCCGTCGTTCCCCCAAGCACCGGGACCCCCAGATGCCTATCATCCGATCCCGCTTTTAGAAAAACTGACGGTTACTCAGGGGCGGGGCATAAAACAGCCCGGAAAGGCTGTATCAGGGTTTGATGAGCACACGGGGGATGAGCGAAGGCCAGGCCGACGACGAAGACCTGGCCCGGCGGTGCATCGAGGACGACGAGCAGGCCTTTGCCGAACTCGTCTTCCGCTACCAGGATGCCCTCCTGCGCCTGGCTAGGCGGTTCGCGGCCAATCCCGAGGACGCCGAGGACCTAGCCGCAGACATCTTCGTACGGGTCTGGGAACGCCGCCGCCAATACGACCCTCGGCGGCCCTTCCGCCCCTGGCTCTACCAGGTAGGGACGAATCTGTGCCTAAACTGGCTCGAGGCGCGCAGAGCGCGCGGCGGCTCTGGGGGCGTCAGCCTGGACGCGCTCGGGGACATGGCCGGCGACGGCCCGCCCGACGCCCAGGTCGCGCGCCGCCAGGAAGAGGCGGTCGTCCTCACGTCTCTGGAGGGGATGCCCTCCGCGATGCGTGTGGCCATCACCCTGCGCTTCCTGGAAGGGATGACGTTTCAGGAGATCGCGACAATCCTGCGCCTGCCGCTGCCGACGGTGGCATCCCGCGTGCGCCGCGGCCTCGCCGAGCTGCGCCACCGCCTGGAGGCGGTCGGCATCGACGGGTCTTGAAGCCCTGCGGCAAAAGAGTTATGCGGAAAGAGCGGCAATGAACAGAGAGCATGTCGAGGAGCAGCTGACGGACTACCTGCTGGGCGAGGTCAGCGTGCCGGAGCGCGACGCCATCCGGGCCCACCTGGTCTCCTGCCGGGACTGCGCCGCCGAGGAGGCCGCCCTGCGGAGCGCGATCACGCGGGTCGAGGCCGTCCTGCGGAGCGACCGGCCGGCACCGGAGGATTTCACCGAACGCGTCATGCGCCGGATCGGGACGGCGCAGCCCACCACGTTCCCTGCCGCCCGGTTCACCCGTAAGCCGCGGACGTGGGGCTGGGCGGCCGCCCTGATGGCCGCGCTGATCGTCGGCATCGTCCTGCTGCACCCGCTCGCCCTGAAGTCCGGCCCAGCGGTGACGCTGACCCTCCCGGCGATGCTTGCCGTCTACGCAGAAGCGTCCCGCGCTCCCCAGGCGCCCGTCCCACCCCGGCCCGCCGAGGTTGCGGCTGCCCTGACACCACAGGCCGGGTTCCCCGTCGCCCCCATCGATCTGGCCGCCTGGGGAGCACTTTCGTGCGGCGGATACGTCTGCCGGATCCAGGGACGCCCCATGGCGGTGGCGGTGCTCGCCTACCACGGGCGGCCGCTGACGCTCAGCCAGATGCCATCTCGGGGCGTGACCCTGCCGGACTGGACTGCCATGACTGTCCCCGGCGGCCTGAATATCCCTGGCCCGCAAATCCTCTGCGGCCGCAGCGGGAACTGCCACCTGGTCGCCTGGCGGTCCGCCGGACGCGTGTTCGTGCTGGCCGGGAACGTGCCCGACTGGGAACTCGTGCGGCTGGCGCGCGCTGTCCCGACTCCCGCCGCCGCCTGAAAGGCAATCCCGATGATGCACCTGTGGCACATGGCCCAGAACTTCTTCTTCAGCCTCGGGCCCCGATACGGGGTTGACCCGTGGGTCTTCGGCACGA
The DNA here is from genome assembly GCA_031363565.1 of Armatimonadota bacterium. Taxonomy (GTDB): domain Bacteria; phylum Armatimonadota; class Armatimonadia; order Armatimonadales; family Capsulimonadaceae; genus JANXMY01. Next base: position 32,935 of record JANLUQ010000712.1, read on the forward strand.
TCTACGTCGGGGCCATCCCACTCTTCTGGGCCTCTGTCGGCTGGCTCGTCCGGAGCGCCCGACGCAAACGGCCGCTCCTGCCGCCCGCGCTTGTGGCGGCCTTCTTCTTCGTCTCCGCCTACCTCTACCTGATCGTGGTCGGCCGGAATGTGCCGCTCTGGGTCTGGCTGTTCCTGGGGGCGATGGTCGCCGGGGGCGCAGTAGGGGCCATCGGCAAGATCCGTCAGCGCCTAAGATAGCCCCCAGCCGCCGGCGTCGTTTTTATGCCAGGGGGGCGCACATAAAAACGACGCGCCGGACGGTATCTGTAGGCGAAGGAGACCACGACCATGAAATATGCATTGCTGGTGTTTGCCGGCACGGAGACCCACGAGGGGCTGGGACGCCTCGTCAACGCACTGGAGATCGCGCGGGAGTTCCAGGAGGCGGGCGATGAGGCCATCCTGGTCTTTGATGGGGCCGGCACGCAGGGGCTGGCGGATCTCAGTAAGCCCGACCACAAGGCCCACGGGCTGCTCCAGGGCGTCCGCCCCCAGGTCCGGGGCGCGTGCCGCTACTGCGCCCGGGCGTTCGGTGTCCTGGACGCGCTGGAGGCCGCCGGCTTCCCGCTCCTGAGCGACTACAAGGACCACCCGAGCGTCCACGGGCTTGCCCGCGATGGTTACACGCTCCTGACGTTCTAGCGTCAAGCGGCCCGCCCCGGAGCTAGGAGGGCCGGGCCAGCAACTGGTCTGCGACGGCGGCGAGATCGGCCCCGATGATCTCGGGCCGGGGGCCGAGTGGGTCCAGCACCTGACCCGGACGGGCCACGAACGCCGCCCGGGCACCCACCCGCAGGGCGCCGGTCGTGTCCCAGGCGTGCGCCGCCACGAGCAGCGTCTCGCCGATGGGGACGCCCATCCGGTCGGCTGCCATCCGGTAGGGTTCTGGGGCCGGCTTCAGCCGCGCCACCTCGCCCGCCGACAGGATCTGCTCGAAAAAATCTTCCAGGCCTGCGGCCGCGATCTGCGCCCGTGCCGTCCCGAGCGGCGAGTTGGTCAGGGCGGCGAGCCGGACCCCTGCGTCGCGCAGCCTCGCCAGCGCCCCAGGCACCTCGGGGTGGGGCGGCAGGGTGCACATCCCCTGGAGAATGGCGGCCTGCTGGTCCGGCGGGAGGGCGCGCCCGTGCTTCTCGGCAACCATATCCAAGGCCGCCGCGCTCAGCGCCCCGAAGTCGGTGTAGGGGCCGAGGAGGGTGGAGAGGAAGGCGGACTGCAGGAGCTGCTGGAACCACTCCGTGCGGACGGGCTTGCCTTCACCGAAGGCGCGGGCGAAGTGCGGGTCCAGGGCGCTCAGATCCAGGAGCGTCTCGTTGACGTCGAACAGGCAGACAAGTGGCATTGTGTTCTCCTCGGGAATGCGGGGGGCCTCCGCCCGGCAGAGGCTCCCCTTATTGTTCCCTTTTTACCCCGATCTGTCCGCGCTGCCATGCCGCATCGCTGAAAAGTTGCGGGAGGTGCTGCTGCCGCTCGGTGACTTACAGTCTATTCTGAAAACAAGATTAGAATTGTCGCGGCGACAAAAGACTGCATCGCTCCAAAATCAAAATACGCGCCATATTGGATCGGTTATGGGCTGCCCCTGCCCGGCATCGCCGCCGCTCTGGTGGCTCTGACGGGTTCCGGGGATGTTCCTCAGCCTGATCGGGGGAACGGTTTAGACAGCGGGGACCCAAACAAGGAGGGAATCGCTGACCCCGATACGAGGACTGGTGTGAAGGTCGCTGCGCGGAGGCGTGCGCGACGGGAGGGTGTTGTGGAGATGCTTGGGCGGCGCAAAGCGGTCGCGGCGGCCTCTGGCCCTCTGGCGGATGCCCGAGCAGAACTCACGGCCTGTAGGGAGGCGTTGAGGGCGGCGGAAGAAGCCCTGTGGGTGCAGAGCGACGTGATCACATCTTACAGGCTGGCCCTCAAGGACGGAACCGTGGAACTGCTGGCCGGGCAATCGGGAACGACCGTCGTGGTCGAGCAGGAGTGGTTCGCGTCACCTGAAGCCTGGTAGCGGCGTATGTAACGGCGACGGCTCTCGGTGCACGCGTCAGAACTCCCGGGCCAGATCATCCTTCACATCCGGGCCTCCTCAGTTCCTCGACCCCCTCAGTTCCTGCGGGCGGCCAGGAGGCAGACGTCGTCGCGCAAGGCCCCGCCCGCAAACGCCAGTGCTCCGTCATAGACCGCCTGGATCAACGCCCCCAGTGGCACGCTCGGCCCCACCTGAACCACCAGGGACTCCAGACCCGCCGGCCCCAGGAAATCGTGCCCCGTCCTTGCCTCCGTAATCCCATCCGTCGCCATCAGCACTGTCTCCCCGGACGCCAGGTGCGCCGTCCGCGCCGTGTACTGGGAGTCGGCATGAACCCCCAGCGGCATCCCAATGATCCCCACCGCCTCCGCCGTGCCGTCCGCCCGCAGGATCAGCGTCGGCTCCGCGCCCGCCGAGGAGAATGTTGCCTCCCCGGTCCCGGTGTTGAGCACGGCCAGCGCCAGCACGATGAACGTCTCGCCGTTGTCGGCGTCCAGTCGGTGCGTCTCGTAGATGAACTCGTTGAGGTGGGTCAGGGCCACCTCGGGGAACTGGTGTGCGTGGAGGAAGGCGCGCAGCGCGTACTTGACCTCCGCCGTCCGCCCCGCCGCTGCCAGCCCCTTGCCTGAGACGTCCCCGACTACCACGGCGACTCTCCCCGTGCCCAAGGCGAAGGCGTCGAAAAAGTCGCCCCCAACATCGGACTCGTTCATCGCCGCCATGTAGAGCGTCTCGACCGTGGCCCCCGGAAACTTGCCCGTTGGGGGTGTCTGAAGCATGGAACGTTGCAGGGTCTCGGCGATGCGCTCGTTCTTGAGGGCGGCGGCGGCGAGTTGCCTCTCGGCGTCCTTGCGCTCAGTGATGTCGCGCTGGATAGCGACCCAATGGGTGTACCAGCCGTTTGCATCGGCCACGGGACGGATGTTGAGTTGGACCCAAAAAGGAGTGCCGTCCTTGCGGTAGTTGAGCAAATCGACCTCGACGGGTTTCCAGGCCGCCAGTTGGCGGCGCAGAAAAGCGCACGTCTCAGGGTTCGTCCCGGGTCCCTGGAGAATACGCGGCGTCTTGCCCAGTACCTCCTCCCGCGCATAGCCCGTCATGCGCGTGAAGGCGTCGTTGACGTAAACGACGCACGGTCCGGGCTGGTCTATCGGCTCGGCCTCGGTGATCAGGATCACATCGTTCTCGACCGCCGCCGCCAGCAGCCTTATCTGCTCCTCCTCTTGTCTGCGCTTGGAGATTTCCTCAAACGTGGAATACACCTCATACGGGCGGGCCTCTCCAGGACGGAACTGCGGCACACTGTTCACACGGAGCCAGCGCGTCTCGTTCAGTACCGGGTTGAAGACGCCCATCACAACGCCCAGCACAGGCTGGCCCGTTCTCAGTGCCTGCATTGGCGGATGCTGATCGCTTGGACAGGGGGTGCCGTCCTCATGAACTGCTTTCCAGGGCAGATCAGCGGAGCGATGTTCCTCCACTTTATCGAGAGTCAACCCCAAAATCCGCTGGGCGGCAGGATTGGCTGAGGTCAGTGTCCCCGCTGTATCCTGATAGAGGATGCCCATAGGCATGGTTTCATAGAGTGTGCGGAAGTGGGCCTCGCTTTCAGTCAGTGAGAATTGAACCTTCTCGCGCTCGGTGATATCGCGGATGCTGCACTGGATGACGGAGTGGCCGTTCTCGCGGTAGAGGTTGCTGACAAACTCCACCTCGCGCCTCGCGCCTAGGCGCGTCTCCAGCGGCAGGTTCTCGAAGTGGATGTAGTGGTCTCGCTGAAGATGATGGAACGCCTCCTGGCTCGCCGCCTTATTCTTGAGCAGGCCAATCTCCCAAAGTTCCTTACCCAGGAACTCCGCGTGACTGTAGCCCAGCAGTTCGGCCATGAAGGGATTGGCGTCGGTGATCTGGCCCGTCTCCGAGTCGAGGAGAAGGATGCCGTCACGTGCGGTCTCGAACAGGCGTCGGTACCGCTGCTCGGTGACCTTAAGGGCGTCGGCGATGTCCTCGGCAGACTCCGGAGCAGCGTGGGCGGCCTCCAGTGCGGACGGCGCGTGATATGGTGTGTCAGGGAAAGGCGTGTCGGCCATTTGTGTGGTTCCTGCGCTATCGCCGCTTTCGCTCGGCAGCCCTGGCCGCCCCGGAGCGTGGGCGGCGAAGGACTTGGAGGGACGGTCAGCTATGTCATTGGCCGCCCTTAGCCGCATCAGAGCCACGGCTGGGCTGTGGCCCCGCGACAGAGTCGCCAGATAATCGGCGAGGAACTGCCGTACCAAGTCCTTAGTGATCATAATGGGCCTCGGGCAGCCCAGAGCGATCAGGCCCTTGTGTGCCCGGCCCAGCGAGTTTTCCAGATCATACAGGTGCTTCGCGCCGCAGTCCTCGCGCTTTGCGGCTAGGAGTCTCGCCAGGAGCGCGTCCCAGGTGACGTCCGCCCCCCTCTCCCCGGACTTCTGCCGACCAGGGGGCAAATAGACATACTGACCTCCACATAGAGAACTAAAGTTCTTGAGCCTGGTCTACATCTAGAAACAAGCCCTGAAAACTTTAGTTCTTTACTGATGTTACGCAGTCCCGCCGCCGGGTGCAGTCCCGCCGTGAACGGCAGGTCTGGGGGGCCTGCGGCCAACCGGCCTGCGACCGGAAGATTAAGACGGGGATTCTCT
>JANLUQ010000441.1:0-8796 GCA_031363565.1 Armatimonadota bacterium
CGAAGTCCAGAGCATGGTGCTTCGGGACCGCAACCACCCCAGCGTCATCATGTGGTCCATGTGCAACGAGGAAGGCATCCAGAGCACTCCGCACGGGCGGGACATCTTCGCGGCCATGAAAAAGGCCGTGGACGCCGTGGACGGCACCCGCCCGGTCACCTGCGCCATGAACGGCGGCTACGATTCCGCCGTCGGCATCACGTCCGTGGAGGACTTGCAGGGCATTAATTACAATCCTGGCAGCTACGATGGCTTCCACAAAGCCCACCCCACGATGCCGCTCTACGGCAGCGAGACGGCGAGTGAGGTCAGCACGCGCGGCATCTACACCTCGGACAAGTTCGACCGCTACTACGGCGACCAGACCAAGGGCTACGTCTCCGCCTATGACGTTAATGCCCCGCCGTGGGCACAAACGGCGGAAGACGCCTGGCAGCCCATCGCCGACCGGCCCTTCGTCGCGGGCGGCTACGTTTGGACCGGCTTCGATTACAAGGGCGAGCCGACGCCGTTCGGCTGGCCGGACATCAACTCCAACTTCGGCGTCATGGACGAGTGCGGGTTCCCAAAGGACAGCTACTACTACTATCAAGCCGTCTGGGGCGACAAGCCGGTTGTCCACGTCCTGCCGCACTGGAACTGGGCCGGCAAAGAGGGCCAGCCCATTGACGTCTGGGCCTACTCCAATGCCGCCCGCGTCGAACTCTTCCTGAATGGGGCGAGCCTCGGGGCGAAGGACATGCCCCGGAACGGCCACCTGTCCTGGTCGGTTCCCTACGCGCCCGGCACACTGGAAGCGCGCGGCTTCGACGCATCCGGCAAGGTCATTGCGACCGATAGAGTAGAGACGACAAGCGCCCCCGCCGGGCTGCGCCTGACAACGGACCGGACGGCATTAACGGCGGACGGCGAGGACCTGACGATGGTGGAGGTAGACATCGTGGACGCCCAGGGCCGCATCGTCCCCACAGCAGACAACCTGGTCACGTTCAGTGTGACCGGCGCGGGCCATGTCGCGGGCGTCGGCAATGGCGACCCGACTAACCACGAGCCAGACAAGGCCGTCTATCGTCATGCCTTCAATGGCAAGTGCCTGGTCATCGTCGGCGCAGGGGAACGGGCTGGTAGTGTCTCCCTCACAGCATTTGCCTCCGGCCTGAAGAGCGCAAGCCTTGGTATGAGAGCCACCCGATAGATTGCTCTCCCCCGGTCTGAAGACCGGGTCTCCGTAAAAGCGATTGTCCGCCTGCACGGACATGAGAATGGTTTTGCACCACGTCTTGTGTCCACGCAGGTGGACAGTCGCACTTTCATAGACCTGGATTTCGATCCAGGAAAGAAACGCAATGAAAACACCCCATTTAGCTTCCGCCGCCGCCCTGCTGGCGCTCGGCGCTTGCGCGTTGGTTCCGCCCGCCGGGGCGCAGGCCCCCTCGGGCGGGCGGCTGCCGACGCGCTGGGCGAAACTGGTTTCGCCAACCAACGCCCTGCCCGACTACCCGCGCCCACAGATGACCCGCGCCCGCTGGCAGAGCCTCAACGGGCCGTGGGACTACGGCCTCACCGTCAGCGCGGCCACCATTGCACCCGCGACCTATGACGGCAAGATACTGGTCCCCTACCCATATGAGGCCCCCCTCTCAGGTGTCGGCAAGGCCAGTCCAGCGACGCAGCGGCTCTGGTATCGGCGGACGTTCACCGTCCCTACCGCCTGGCGAACGAACGGCCAGCGCGTCCTGCTGCACTTCGGGGCCGTCAACTGGGACTCGACCGTCTCCGTCAACGGGCAGGCGATGGGCGAACACAAAGGGGGCTACACGGGCTTTGACTATGATGTCACCGATGCGCTCAGACCCGGCGCGAACGAGCTGGTCGTTTCGGCCTTCAACCCGATGACCGTGGACAACCCCGACGCACAAGTCGTATGCAAGCAGCGGACACACTCGGGAGGCATCTTCTACACGGGCGCGACGGGTATCTGGCAGTCGGTGTGGCTGGAGCCGGTGCCCACCGCCCACGTCAGCGGCCTCAAAATCACGCCCGACATTGACGCCAAAGTCCTGCGCCTGACCGTCGAGGCGGGAGAGTCTGTGGGCGTACAGGTGGATGTCACCGTCACGGACGGCACGACACACGGAGTAGCGCTGGCCCATGCGACCGGAGCCGCCGGCATGGAAATGACCTTGCCGATCCCAAGCCCGCACCTATGGACGCCGACCGACCCGCACCTGTACGGCCTGAGCATCTCGCTCGTCGGCAAGAGCACCGACGGCGTGGGCAGCTACTTCGCCATGCGGAAGATCTCACTCGGCAAGGACACCCAGGGACGGACCCGGCCCCTGCTCAACAACCAGTTCGTCTTTCAGGTCGGTGCGCTGGACCAGGGCTACTGGCCCGACGGCATCTACACCGCCCCGACCGATGACGCGCTCAAGTTCGACATCGTCGCCGCCAAGCATCTCGGCTTCAACCTGCTCCGCAAGCACGCCAAAGTGGAACCCGAACGGTGGTATTACTGGGCCGACAAGCTCGGGATGTTGGTCTGGCAGGACATGCCCCAGGCCTTCGGAAATCTCAATGACGCGGCCAAAACACAGTGGCTGGCCGAGTGGAGGAGCGAGGTCGCGCAGTTCTACAACCACCCGTCTATCATTGTTTGGACGACCTTCAATGAGGGCTGGGGCCAGCACGACACCGAGCAAATCACCGCCCTGACTAAGCAGCTTGACCCGAGCCGCCTGGTCAACAACGCCAGCGGATGGACCGACAAAGGCGTCGGCGACCTCCACGACACGCACGCCTACCCCGGCCCCTGGTCGGAGCTGCCGGAGCCGACGCGGGCCGCCGTCAACGGCGAGTTCGGCGGTGTGACCATGAGCGTCAGCAATCATACCCTGTTCTCGGGTCGGGTCATGGGGTACGGGGCGACCCTAAGCAGCGGTTGGAAGACCACCAAGCGCTACCAGGAGCTTCTCCGAAACGCCTACGGCCTCGAAGAGAGCCGGGGGACTAGCGCGGTCGTCTACACGCAGCTCACAGATGTCGAGCAGGAATTGAACGGCCTACTGACATATGACCGGGCGGTCACCAAGGTAAACGTTGCCATCGTTGCGGCCGCCAACCAGGGCCAGTTCCTGCCCCTGCCACCCGACCCGAACCCGAACACCGATCTGGTGCCGGTCTCGGCAGACGAACCTCACACCTGGTCTTACACGACCGCGAAACCCTCAGACGACTGGACGCAGGTAGGCCTCGATGCATCCGCCTGGAAGACGGGTCCTGCCCCGTTCGGCCACAGCGCCGGCAACGTCCGCACCGACTGGTCCGACACGCCGGGCGACATCTGGCTGCGCCGCGAGGTGACATTGCCCGCCGACATCCCTGCCAAACTGGCCGTCCTGGCGAGGCATGATGAGGATGTCGAGGTCTACGTCAACGGCGTTCTCGCTGCAAGCGAAGTGGGCTACACGGACGAGTATGCCCGCCTGCCGATGTCCGGCACCGCGCGGGCTACGCTTCACCCCGGCAAGAACCTGATCGCCGTCCACTGCCACCAGACCGTCGGCGGGCAGGTGATTGATGTCGGCATCGCGAAGGCGGAATAGGCCATGATACCGCCCCTACCGCGCATTGCTCTCGCCCTATTTCTGCTCTCTGTTACCCTGACAGCCCAGGCCGGGGCCGCGTCCCCCAATCCAACGCCGCCGGCCTTTCTGGCCGGGGGTGACTTGTCGTTTCTGGCCCGTGAAGAGCAGTTGGGGGCAGTCTACAAAGACGGCGGCAGGCCGCGCGAGGCGCTCCAGATATTCAAGGCGCACGGCTGGAACATCGTCCGCCTGCGTCTCTGGGTGCATCCGATCGGGCAAAGGGAATACATCAACGACTTGCCTTACACCATTGTCCTGGCGAAGCGGGTCAAGAAGGCGGGAATGAAGTTCCTGCTGGACTTCCACTATTCGGATACCTGGGCCGACCCCGCGCATCAGACGAAACCCGCCGCCTGGAAAGACCTGCCATTCGACCAGCTCACCCGGCAGGTCGAGACCTATAGCCGGGACGTGGTTACGACGCTGCGCGCGAGCGGCGCGATGCCGGACATCGTGGCGGTCGGCAACGAGACCATCAACGGGATGCTCTGGCCGGATGGGAAGGTCGAGGAGCCGGGCGGCTGGAACAAGTACGGCACACTGCTGAAGGCCGGCATCGCGGGGGTCCGTGAGGGCGCGAAGCCACTGCGTTCACCTCTCATCATGATCCACATCAACAACGGCGCAGACGCCGGACTGACCCAGTGGTTCTTCGACCACCTCGAGCCGCAGAAGCACGGCATTGACTTCGACCTCATCGGCCTGAGCTACTACCCCGACGGCAAGGACACATTAGCCCGGCTGAAAGAGTCGCTTGCTGCCGATGCCCGGCGCTACCACAGGCCGCTCGTCATCGCCGAGACTGCCTTCCCTCAGAACGGCGCGGCCACGCCCGGCCAGGCCGTCTATGCCGAGTATGGGAGGACGCCGGAAGGCCAGCGCCGGTTCCTGGCCGATCTGGTGAAAACGGTCGGGGAGACGCCGGAAGGGCTGGGGCGCGGCGTCCTCTACTGGCAGCCTGAGTGGGTCCCCATTGACGGCTTGCCGAACTACAACGGTGGCAACTCCCTATTCGATGACCAGTTCAACGCCCTCCCCGGCATCAGCGCGCTCGCGCCTCCGAAGGGCAGGCCATGAGAAAGCCCGACACAGGAACCTCGGGCCTCTCCCGACGGTCGCTGCTCAAGGGTGCCGCCGCACTTGCGGTCGGCTACGGGTTAAGCGGCGCGGCGCGGGCCGCCGCGACCAAGAATCACGAGGAGACGATCATGCCACATCCCGAAGCGGAAGATCTGACCAGGCTCGTCAACCCCCTGCAGGGCACGAACTCTGTGCAGTCGTTCTCGCGCGGCAACACCCTGCCGCTCGTCAGTCGCCCCTTCGGGATGACCCACTGGTCGATGCAGACCTCGGAGGCGGAACGCTGGTTCTTCGAGCCGGATAAGCACCAGCTCATCGGCGTCCGGGCCACGCACCAGCCCAGCCCGTGGATGGGCGACTATGGACAGTTCACGGTCATGGCCCAGGCGGGTGCCCCAGCCCTGAGTGCGTCAGCGAGGGCCTCAGCCTACCGCCCCGAAGACCTGACTGTCCTGCCGCACGCTTTGTCCGTGCTGCTGCAACGGGGCGATGTCCGTCTGGAGATGACGCCGACGGAGCGATGCGCCGTCTTCCGGTTCACGTTCCCAAAGGGTGAGGCGGGCCGAGTCATCTTTGACGCGCACTCACAGGTCATACTCCACCCGGAGCGCCGACTGATCGCGGGTTTCTCGCGGCTCAACTCCGGCGGCGTCCCCAGCAACTTCGCCTGCCACTTCGTGGCCGTATTCGACCAGGACTGGAGGCGTGCGCTCCCCACGCGCGCCGGGGAGATCGCCGAAGGCCTGACGATGCTCGAAGGCGAGCACATTGGGGCGATGGCCGAGTTCGCACCGCCCTCCTCCGGTCATATCGTCCTGAAAATCGGCACATCATTCATCAGCACCGAGCAAGCGCTGCGTAACCTGGAACACGAGGTCGGCGGCAAGAGCTTTGATAGCCTGCGAGCCGAAGGCGAGGCCGCCTGGAACGAGACCCTGGGCCGCGTCCGAGTCGAGGGCGGGACGGACGACCAGCGGCGGACGTTCTATAGCTGTCTGTACCGCGCGCATCTCTTCCCGCGCATGTTCCATGAGCCGGGCGCGAGCGGCGAGCCGATCCACTACAGCCCCTATGACGGCAAGGTCCACCCAGGCGTCCTCTACACCGACAACGGTTTCTGGGACACCTACCGCACGGTCTACCCCCTCCTGTCTCTGATCCAGCCCACGCGGCTGGGCGAGATCATTCAGGGCTTCGTCAATGCCTACAAAGAGGGCGGATGGCTGCCGAACTGGCCCTCGCCCGGCTACCGCGCCTGCATGATCGGGACGCATATTGACGCCGTCATCGCCGACGCCGTTGTCAAAGGCATCGGCGGATTCGACCACGAGGCGGCCTATGCGGGCATGGTCAAGCACGCCAATACGCCCATTGAGGGCGAAAGAGGCTACGGCCGCATCGCCCTCCGTGAGTATCTGGATCTAGGCTACGTTCCCGCCGACAAGTACGACCACGCAACTGCGCGGACCTTAGACTATGCCTATGATGACTTCTGCCTCGCGCAAGTCGCCGGCGCTCTGGACAAGCCCGAGGACCAGGCCAAGTACCGGAAGCGCGCCCTGAGTTACCAGAACGTCTACGACCCGGCGACGACATTCATGCGCGGCAAAAACGTCGATGGGTCGTGGCAGGAGCCGTTCGACTCCTACGCCTGGGGCGGCCCGTTCATTGAGGGCAGTGCGTGGCAGTTCAACTTCACCGTCCCGCACGACCCGACTGGGCTGACATCGCTGATGGGTGGCCCGGCGAAGGTGCTCGATAAGCTGGATCGGTTCCTGTATCAGCCACCTACCTTTCATCCCGGCACCTATGGCGGGGTCATCCACGAGATGGCGGAGATGGCGGCTGTGGACTTCGGCCAGTACGATCAGGGTAACCAGCCTGTCCACTCGTTCCTCTACTTCTACGCGGCGGCGGGCAGCCCGTGGAAAACGCAGTATTGGACGCGGCGCGTGCTGGACATCCTCTACACGCCGGACAGCCTCCCCGGCGACGAGGACAACGGCGAGATGGGCGCATGGTACGTCCTAAACGCCCTGGGTCTGGGGCCGCTCTGCCCCGGCGTCCCCGAATACGTCCTCGTCTCGCCGCTCTTTCCTACGGCCCACCTGCATGTGGCGAAGGGGAAGACTCTGCGTATCGAAACAACGGGGGTATCGAAAGAAAATGCCTATATCCAAAGTGTCTCACTCAGCGGGCAGGCCCACAGCCCACTCTGCATCGGCCACCAGTCGCTTGTCGAGGGCGGCCACCTGCACCTCGTCCTCGGGCCACAGCCGCCCGAACGCCGCTTGGAACCAAGTGACCTCCCCTTCTCCCTGTCTGCCCCCACCGCTGCAGTCGCCTACGACGGCAGCCCCATCGGACCGATCATCCGCATCAACTGTGGCGGCGAGGAGATAGGGAGGTTCGTCGGCGACGCCTTTGTCCATGGAGGCAGCATAAGTCACCGTGAGGCTAGAGTAGACACGTCCGCCCCCCACGCCGCACCCGCCGCCATTTACCAGACCGAGCGCCATGGCGAGTTCTCCTACACGCTCCCGCTGCCTGCCCTGCCCGCAGGCCGCACCTACACCTTGCGCCTGCACTTCGCCGAGGCCCTGGACGAATACGCGGGCAAGCGCCGCCAGAACGTCTCCCTGAACGGCCAAAAGGTCCTCCAAGACTTCGATGTCTTTACAGAGGCGGGCGGCGTGAACAAAGCCATCGTTAGGGAGTTCACGGGCCTCCATCCCAGCCCACACGGCAGCCTCGTCATCGCGTTTGCACCCGCGCCGGACAGCCCGGACCGGAGTGCCCAGATCAGCGCGATCGAGGTTGAGGCGGGCGGTTGAAAGGCGACCGGCACTGGAAGTGCCGGTCACTGTTGAAAGGTACACTATGAAACGCAGTGAAGTGACCGCCGCCCAGGCCCGGACCCGGCGGCAGCTAGAGGACGCCGGGCTGGTGCTCCACCTCGCCTTGGAGATCGAGATCGCGGACTTTGGTCTGGATCAGTTTGCCCTGGAAGGTCTGGGCATCGTCATCCGCGTCAACGAGCCGGAGTATTGCAGCAAGTGGCTGACCCTGCTGCCGGGGCAGGAGTGCCCGACGCACTACCACAAGATCAAGAAAGAGACATTCTTCGTCCTGCGCGGCGAGGTTGAGTTGATCGCAGACGGCGAGGCAGTCGCGCTGGAGGCGGGTGCGCGCTACACCATCCGCCCTGGCGTCCGCCACTCCTTCGGCTCGCCGGGCGGGGCGGTAATCGAGGAAGTCTCGACGCATGACGAGAACAGCGACTCTTACTTCGACAACCCATCCATCGTGCGCGACCCCGTCGTCGAAGAGGACTTGTAGGAGCGAGGCAAAGAAGGAATTAGCGCCCCCTAAATCGAACCTACAGGCAGAGAGAATACTTCCAAAGGGGCCGGTATGGATACACAAACGAAATTAACGACGACGGCTCCCCCCGCCCCACTGACGCCGGCGCGGGCGCGCAGCGTGACGCCGCGCGCCCTGCTGCTTGGAATGGCCTTGATGCCAATCAATGCCTACTGGATCGTTATGATGGAGAACATCCGGTATTCGGCCCACCCGACCACCATCTCGCTGTTTTTCAACTGCATCTTCATCCTCGTCATCCTGACCGGCATCAATGGCCTGGTCGCCCGCGTCCGCCCGCGCTGGGCCTTCGCGCAGGGGGAGCTGCTGCTGGTCTATGCCATGCTCTGCATCGGGTCGTGCATGGCCGGACACGACTTCATCCAAATGCTGGTCCCCAACCTGACCTGGCCGCTGGCGCAGTCCAACACCAGCAACAACTATTTGCCCCTATTTGGCCGGTATCTGCCCCTGTGGGCAATGGTACCAGGCGTTGATAAGCGCTCCGCTTTCTACCTCGGCCACGGCCATTTTGACGCCGAAGCGCTCCACGCCTGGCTGCCCGCCATTTTGATCTGGACCGGCTTTGTCGTCCTGCTGCTCTGGACCATGCAGTGCTTATACGTACTCATCCGAAATCTGTGGACCGATACTGAGCGACTGTCCTTCCCACTGACCAAGTTTCCCGTGGAGATCACCGATGCCC
>JANLUQ010000035.1:0-14524 GCA_031363565.1 Armatimonadota bacterium
GTTCGGGGGGGGCCGGCGGGGGGGGGCTGTGTTGGGTTCTTTAAATTTAACCGCCCCCGGCACGGTTCGGGCCGCCCGACTCTCGAATGGAAGTCGCTCCGCGACTGGGGATAGGCCGAAGGAGGGTGGCACTGCGCTGGCAGACCGCCCCAATCACCAACTGATGTTACGCGGTCCCGCCGCCGGGCGTGGTCCCGCCATCGGGTGCAGTTGCTCCGTCGGGTGCCACCCCGCCGTGAACGGCAGGTCTGGGGGGCCTGCGGCCAACCGGTCTGCGACCGGAAGATTAAGACAGGGATTCTCTCCCGCCGCCGGGGCGGTCGGCGTCTCACCCCCCAGACGGGTCGTTTACGGCCCGGTCGCAGTCTGTGCGTAACATCAGTCACCGAGACTTAGCGTGTGTATAGAAACTGCGAACTGGCGGTTTCAGTCGCCCGATTCTCTTCTTATACACACTCTAGGCGATGGCCTGCGCGTGCAGGAAGCGCGCGATGCGGACCCGCGTCTCGGTCAGGTGCGCCGCCGTCACCGGGTCGTGCGGCTTCTTCTCCGCCGCGCTGATCTTGGCCGCTAGGCCGCGCAGGGTCGCCTGCGAGAATGCCCCGGCGTCCCCGGTCGCCGCCCCGCCCGCCTCGGCGGGCCGGGCCAGCGCGATCAAGGCGTCCACATGCGTGCGCTGCAAGCGGCGGCGCAGCGGGTGGACTGCCCCAGCCGGACCGGCCATCGGCCCGTCTAGGTCGGACCAGACGGTCGCGGTGACGGTCGTGATCGCTTCCAGCACGGAGAGGGGATGGGACCCGCTCTGCGCGCGGAACTCGTTGGTCTCGATCCGGCCCAGCGTGCCGGGATTGAGCACGGCATACAGCCCCGCCGCCTGGACATTGGCGATGGTGTCCAGAATAGAGAGGTCCTGCGCCCCCGCGCCTGCCGTCAGCGGGCCGTAAGGGACCGGGTTCTGCTGCAGCCGTGCCAGCAGGTCCGGCGAGAAGCGCAGGGCAGTATCCGAGAAGACGATGCTGCACAGGACCTTGAGCGCGCGCCGCTGGTCGGCGAAGGGGACCGGTTGCACGGGCGCGACCCCGCCAACATCGCCATAGTGGTTACGCTCGGTGATGATGCCGCCGATGAACCGGGCGACGGCGATGGAGTTGGAATTGTACTGGCCCAGGATGCGCGTGAATTTGCGCGTCAGCAGATAGTACGACTCGCCGGGCTGGGGCCGGCGGAACTCCAGAAGTCCCAGCATCCGGCGCGCTTTCTCGACCAGGGCTACCCGGTAAGCCAGCGGGTCGGAACTCAGATCGTAGCGCGTGATGGTCGGGTCAATCGTGTCGGCGTTCTCGTCGCTTGCGTAGTCATGGCCGAACTCGCGGGAGCGGGCCGCGATCGCTTTCAGGCCGACGATTTCCGCAAGGGCCGAATCGCCGAAGTCCCGGTAGCCGTACTCGATCGCCCACTCGTCGTAGGGGCCTGGCTTGCCCATGAAATAGTCGGCCTGATGGCCGCCCAGCGGGGCGAGGTTCGGGCCGCCGTAGTCCATGACGGACCCCATGATGCCGTACTTCTCGGTCATGGCTTTGTCCTGAAGCTGGGCCGGGGATAGCATTGTCGAGCCTTTGAAGTTGTGGCGCAGGCCCAGGCAGTGGCCGAACTCGTGCATGACGACCTGGACGAGCTGGCGGTGCGTGAACTCTTCCATGCTCGGCTTCTTCTCGCCTGGCGCCAGTCCCGCATCCCCCTCCGGCAGCATTTCCAAGGCGTCCCAGCCGAATGCGGATGTCATCTGCATCTCCATCCCCAGCGTGCAGGCCTGGCGGCTGTAGGCGGAGGCCAGGGGCTTCGCATTCATCAGGGCATCGGCGTACTGCTGGGGCGCCATGCCGTCGGCAGACTGGCCATTGAGCACCGTCGTCGGGTAGCCGAGATTGGTGAAGCGCGCCCAGCTTGCGTCCACCGAGATCGAGGCGTTCACGATCTCGCCGGTCAGCGGGCTGTGCCGGAACTGGGCCACGGCATAACCCGCGCCGGGCGAGGACATCCAGCGAACCACATTGTGGCGCATGTCGGCAGGGTCCCAGTCGGCATCGGCGGGCATGATCTCGCACCGGACGGCGTTCTTGTAGCCAACCTTCTCGAATGCCGTGTTCCAGCACAGGATGCCTTCCTGGATGGCCGTTCGGTAGCGGAGCGGCGCCGCATTGTCCACCCAGAAGGTGATCGGGCGGACCGGCTCGGATAGGGCCGCGTGAGGGTCTTTCTTGACGAGGTGCCAGCGCTGGATCATCCGCCGCGCATTGTCGTCGGACGTATCCTCGTCGAAGGTCTGGTAGTCCTCGGTGAAGTACCCGATCCGGTCGTCATAAAAGCGCGGCTTGTAGTCGGTCTCTTTCAGGGCGAACAGGTTGTAGACGATCTGCTCCGGGATGGAGCGGTCGTCGGTCAAGGTGTCCACGCCCGGCACACTCGTCTTGCCCGCGAAGTGGAACTGCGTCGTGATGACCAGGTTATCCGGGAAGTTCTGGACGGTCTTCAAATAGGTCTTGTCGGCATCTACGGTGAAGCCGGGCAGGCCCTGGGTGAAGCCGGACACGTCCGTCAGGAACAGGGCCGGGATGTGGATCAGGTAGCCCGTCGCCGCTTTCTCCAAAGCCGCCGCTTTGAGGTCCTTGTCCTTGATGTCGGCGATGGCCTTGGCTTGCTTCGGGTCGGGACGCACCGCCTCGATCTTGAATGAGGCCAGATAAGCCCCGGCGAACGACCGGTGGACCGAGACCGCCTCGGGCGTGCCGCTTTGGGCGCGGAAACGCAGGTTCGGCACGGCCAGCGAGATGTGCTCGTTCTCTTTTTGCAGCACGAAGACGGTGTCGTCGAGCGGGTCGCCGACCGTGCCGCCGAAGCCCGCCGTGCCCGTCGCCCGCGTGGTCTGGAGCAGGAAGGTCTGGCCAAGCTGGTCGGGGCGGACCTCGGCATACAGATCATTTTTCTTGCGGAAGAGGGTCAGAACGCCGGGGAGCTTCTCGAAGCCTTTCACCACATCATCAATGTTCTTGTCTATCCAGTCATTGCCTGCGGATACGCCCGGCATGACCGCCGCTCCCGGCGCTGCCACTGCCGCGCCGCGCCGCCGCCGGCCTGTCTGGGCTTCGGCGGGCGCTGCGCCCAGCGCGAGGCCACCTGCGGCCAGCGCGGCCCGGCGGAGCAGATCGCGCCGCGAGACATTCTCCGGGGGAGGAGTGGAAGAAGACATGGAACCGTGTTACCCTTCATCATAATGGTGATCAAGCCTAATCGAGCCTAATGAGGTATTATACGGCATCTTCATCCGAATTATTGCATGTGCTAGGCGCTTCCCACGACGATTTTGCCAAGCGCCAACACTCCCGCGTTTGACATTCCCGAGGATTTGTTCTATCATGTGCAGCAGAATCCGGCCAGAGCCACGCGGCGGAAAGAGACGGAAAATATGAACAGCAAGTCAACAAACAAACCCGCCGGTCGGGCGACCAGCCGACCGGAAGCGCGAGGCGGCGCCAAGGCGGCCACCAAAGGCAAATCCCTGCGCCCCGGCGAGAAGACTGCCCCCAGCGAGGGGTACGGCATCTACCGCGAGGCCGCCCCCGCCGCCAAAGCGACCCCTCCGCCCGCCGGACGTCCCCCTGCCACCTCGGCCATCGCCGAAGCACTGCGAGCGGTGACGGCCGAAGTGAAGGCCCTGAAAAATGATGCCGCGCAAAAAGACACCGAGATCAAAGCGCTCCAAAAGCGCCTGACGCAGATGGAGACCCGGCAAAAAGCGCAGGAGAAAGCCTACCGTACCGCGCAGTACCCCGCCGGGGCGATTGCCTCGCAGCCCGCCACGGAGCCGTCCGCCGGGGAGGAACCGGCTGAAGTGCGCCCTGCCCGGTCGAAAGCGTCGGCGGAATGATCCTGACTTGCGGCGGCGCGGCCGCTCAATGAGGCGGGCTAGTACCCACTCCCCTGCGGGTCTCTCGCGGGCTTCTTGACCCGCGTCACCGGAGGCTCCTCGCTGATCATCCGCCGCACGCCAGGAAGGCCGGCGGATGATGCCGGGTGCCAAGGGGGTCTTCGGCCCCCGCGCGGCGCTTGCTATCTACTCGCCAAGGCCGTTCTCGTCAGCTGTGCCTTGGTTGGAAACTCCCCAATTCTCCCACAACACCTGCCCCGGCTTTAGCCCTGGCGCTTGCAGGGCGTCGGCCAGCACGCCGAAGGCGCTGTATCCGGGCAGTGCGCCGATGACCTCGCTCTCGACGATGGACGTGCCCAGGGCGCGCGCGCGCGCTTCGATGTACCGGAAGACGGTCAGTAGAGGCGTTTCGGCAGGCTTGGTCAGGTTCATCGAAACCTGCGTCAATTCGCGCGAGGGAAGGCGCAGGCCCAAGGCGCGGATGCCGGGCAGGGTCGGCAGGGCGCGCAGCTCGCGGGCGATGGTGCGGGCGATGGCGCGGCCAGGCGCGGTGAGGACGACGTTGTAGGCGATCAGCGGCCCGCGCGCCCCTACGACGGCCGCCCCGGCCGTGGGGTGGGGGAGGGCAGGACCAAAGTCAGGCGACAGTGTGTGGAACGCTTCGTTGCGGACGAAGGGCAGGGAGCGGGGATGCGGGGCAGCAGACTCGTAGAGGAACACGGGCAGGCCGTGGCGGGCCGCCATCTCCTCCCCGACCTCGCGGGCCAGGGCGGCGCAGTCGGCCAGGGTCAGGCCCCGAAGCGGCACGAACGGCAGGACGTCCAGCGCCCCAAGGCGCGGGTGGACGCCCTCGTGACGGCCCAGGTCTATTCGCGCGATGGCCACAGCGGCAGCGGCCAGGGCGGCCTCGCGGACGGGGCCGGGCGGGCCGACGAACGTCACCACCAGCCGGTTATGGTCCGGGTCCACGCTCCAGTCCGCCAGCCGGACATTGGCCGTCCCGCGCACCGCGTCCACGATGGCCGCGATGACATCGAGCCGACGGCCCTCGCTGAAGTTGGGGACGCACTGAATCAGCATTGTCACGGGCTGGAAGCGCCATGATAGCTCTTCGAGAATCCCTGCGCGAAGCCTTGCCGGAAGCTGGGGCTGGCGACGGCGATCAGCAAAAGCAGCACGGACAGGACCAGAAAGACCGTGCTGATGATTCCCATGATCCGGCCTATGTTCGCCGACACGCGCTCGTTTGGGTCCGCCTCGCCCCGATCAATCGCCGCGACCGCATTGCCGCCCATGACGGCGGCGAACGGTCCGAGCAGGTTGCAGAGCAGCAGGCCCAGAATGCCCAGGGCCAGGATCATCCCCCCATTGACGGGCCGAAGCGGGCGCTGCGGATATTGTGGATAAAAAGGGTATTGTGGACCCTGCCCACCCGGTGGCGGCGGCCAGGGCGGCGGCTGTGACATGGCGGTTCCTCCAGGCTGGTCAGGCCGGCTCAAAGCGCAGAAACGTGATGCGCGGATCATCGGTCGAGGTGATCTCCAGGACCTCGTCCACGTTCACCTCGTCACTGATGAGGCCCCGCGCATTCTTGTGATAGACATGGACCGGGTGGGTGATGGCATGGGTAAGCGAGTCGCTGGTCTCGCCCCCCGCGATGATCTCGATCTGGCCCTCCCCACTGCCCTTCTCCTCGAACGAGATGCCGACGAGTGGCTGCCGGTGGAGCGTGAACTGCGGGTCAGTCTGCGGGTCATGGATCAGCTCAACCGTCACCCGCTCCCCGGCGCGGGCGCGGCTGAACTCATCGAAATAGGCCTTCCACTCGGAGCGGATGATCTCGCGTGTTGGCATGGGTTATTCTCCTCTGGCGATCAGGTCTCTAGCGATCGGGTCTCTGATAATCAGGTTCGGGAGGCATCGGCGCGATTCCTGCTTACTCGGCAGGAACCTGTTCCGGTCCGTGCCTGTTATAACGATAAATGTCACCCCCACCTGACCTTATTTATACCCATGCCATCTTGCCTTTAACGGACGCGCCTGCCTCGTGCGTCGCTGTCACACAGGGGCGCATCGCCGCCATGGGCCGCGCCGAAGACATCCTCCCGCTGGCCGGGCCTGGGACGCGGGTCGTCTCGCTGAATGGGGACACCCTGCTGCCGGGCTTCCATGATGCCCACTGCCATGTCCTCGGCTTTGGCCTGTCCCTCGCCATGGTCCCCCTCTCCGACGCGGCGACGATCCCCGACCTCGTGCGCCGCCTGCAAGCGCGGGCAGATAAAGGGGATACCGGGCCGGAGACATGGATACGCGGGCGCGGCTACAGCCAGAACGTCCTGGCCGAGCGCCGCCATCCCACCCGGCACGACCTGGACGTCATCGCCGGCGGCAGGCCGCTTGTCCTCATCACCCATGCCAGCGGCCACGCCGTTTCGGTCAACAGCCGCGTCCTGCGCCTTGCCGGCATCACCCGCGAGACCTCCGACCCCGCCGGCGGGACCATCATGCGGGACGAGGCCGGGGAGCCGACCGGGACTTTGCTTGAGACCGCCGTGGACCTTGCCTATCACGTCGCCCCGGAGCCGGGGCAGGCGGAGAAAGTCGCCGCCCTGGGAAACGCCGGGCGCGCCCTGAACGCGATGGGGATCACCAGCGCCGTGGATGCCACGCAGGGCGTCTCCGCCTGGGACAGCGCCGCCGAGATCCCCGCCTACCACGAGGCCGCCGCGTCCGGCGCGCTTTCGGTCCGCTGCTCGCTGATGATGACGCTGGCCTACCTGGCTGGCCTGGATACGGTGCCGATGCCGGGCGAGCTGACCGAGGAGACCGAGTGGGTCCGCATCGGCCCCGCGAAGATCTTTACGGATGGCGCACTGACCACGCGCACCGCCTTCCTGCGCGCGCCGTTCACCCAGAGCAATGAACTGGGGACGGCGGTCTGGACGGCGGACGAACTAGACAAGATGGTGGCCCGCGTCCACGATGCTGGCTGGCAGATCGCCGCCCATGCCATCGGCGATGCGGCGATTGACCTCTGCCTGGAGGCCTACGGCAAGGCGCAGGCGCGGCGTCCCCGCCTGGACGCCCGGCACCGGATCGAGCACGCCATGCTGCTCTGGCCGGACCAGGTGGGCCGGATGGCCCGGCTCGGCATCCTTCCCGTCTACCAGCCTGAGTTCCTCATGCGCTTCGGCGACGCTTACGCCGCCGCCCTAGGCGATTCGCGCGCCGCGCGCTTGATGCCTTACGCCGAGACGTGGGCGGCCGGCCTGCCGCTCATCTTCAGCTCCGACCTCCCCGTCGTCCCTGGCCGGCCCCTTGACGGCATCGCCGCCGCCGCTCTGCGCCGGTCTCCCTCCGGCCAGGTTCTGGGCGCGGGGCACTGCGTCTCTGTTACCACCGCCCTGCGCGCCTACACGGCGGGCGCAGCCTACAGCGTGTTCCTGGAAAATGATCGGGGCAAGATCGCGCCGGGCCGGCGCGCGGACTTCGTCATCCTGAACGGCGATCCGCTCACCCTGCCACCGGACGAATGGGCGCACAGCCTGTCCGTGCGGGCGACTGTCGTCGGCGGGAACGTCGTCCACGGCGACCTCTGACCTCTGTGCGTGCCGCCCATCGAACTGCCTTCGATACCATCTTTTGCCGAAACGGCGAGTTGGCACACTTCTTGCTCTAAGCAGAAGAAGAGGCAAAGAGGATCGGCATATGGACGCACCCTGGCGGATTCAACTGTTGGGCGCACTACGCGCGGAGATGGGCGAAACGAAGATCAGCCGCTTCGCCACCTCGCGTGTGGCCCTCCTGCTGGCGTGGCTGGCGCTTTACCCTCAGCGCGCCCATTCGCGCGAAGAACTCTGTGACTTGCTCTGGCCCGAGGCGGAACTCTCCGCAGGCCGCCTGAACCTGCGCGTTGCCATCGCCTCCCTGCGCCGCCAGCTCGAACCGCCCCCGCTCCCTCCCGGCAGTGTCCTGGTCGCCGACCGCAGCTTCGTCGGCCTCAACGCCGCCGCCTTTCGCTGCGATGTCGCCGACTTCGAGGCCGCCTGGGCGAAAGCGGCACGCACCTCCTCGCCGGCAGCCAAGCAGGACGCGCTGGCCCATGCCGCCGCGCTGTATGGGGGGGACCTGCTGCCCGGCTCCTACGACGACTGGGTGGTGGAGGAGCGGGAGCGGCTGGCCGCGCTCCAGGAGGAACTCTGCGCCCAGCAGAAAGATCTGGCGGCCCGGATTCCGGCGGGACGGCCCCCTGCCGCGGACGCGGCGCCAAGCGCTTTCGCCCCCCGCCCCCTCCGCCTGCCCCTCCAGTTCACCCGGTTCTTCGGGCGTGATGCGGACCGCGCACACGTCTCCGGTCTGCTGGCGATGCCGGACACGCATCTGGTGACGCTGACCGGGCCGGGCGGGGTGGGCAAAACGCGGCTGGCCCTGGAAACGGCGCGGCAGATCGCAGGCTGTGCGGGAAACCGCTTCCCCGGCCCCCTCTGCTTCGTCCCCCTCGCCGACCTGTCCGATGCGCGCTTTATCCCCGCCGCCGTCGCCGATGCGCTGGCCCTGGCCCGCGCCGAGGATGCCGAGCCGCTCGACCAAATCGTCGCCGCGCTCGCTGCCCTGCCGCCCGCCCTTCTTGTTCTGGACAATTTCGAGCACCTCGTCGAGCGCGGTGCCCCCCTGCTTCTTTCACTGCTGACCCGCCTGCCCACCCTGACCTGTCTGGTCACATCCCGCTGCCGGCTCGCCCTGCCCGGCGAGTACGAATGCCCAATCCCCCCGTTTCCCAGCCCCCTGCCGCCCCTCCCGGAGACGCAGGAGACGCCCGGCCAGGTCGCCCAGGCCGCCGGCGCGCAGCTCTTCGTGGACCGGGCGCAGGCCGTCCGCCCCGATTTTCAGCTTACGCGCGGCAACGCCGCCGCCGTCGCCGCATTGTGCCGAAACCTGGAAGGCATCCCCCTCGCCATCGAGCTGGTGGCGGCGCGGGCGATGGCCCTCTCGCCCGCCCAGATGAATGAGCGACTGGCGCAGCACTTCGCCCTGCTGACCAGTCGGTGCGGGGACAAGGACGGCCGCCACCAGCCTCTGTGGGCCGCCCTGGCCTGGAGCTATGACCTGATCCCCGCGCCCTTGCAGCGTTTCTTCGCGGGCCTGTCGGTCTTTCGAGGCGGCTGCACGGCGGAGGCGGCCCAGGCGGTCTGCGAGGAGCCATCGGCCCTGGAGTTCCTGACCCAACTGCGCGAGCGATCCCTGGCAGCGGTGGAATACGACGGGGTCGAGCCGCGTTTTCGCCTGCTCGAGACCTTGCGCGAGTTCGCCGACGAGCAGCTTGCGGAGGAGGATCGAACGCGGCTGCGGGCGCGGCACGGCGTCTACTTCGCGGCCTTAGCCGAAGAGTCGCGGGCTGCCCTGCGCGGCCCGCAGCAGGCGCACTGGCTGAAGCGCCTGGAGGCCGACAACGATAACCTCCACGCCGCCCTCGATGCCGCGCAAGGCAGCGCGGACGGCGCCGAGACCGCGCTGCGGCTGACGGCCGCACTGGTGCAGTTCTGGGCCATGCGCGGTTCTGTGCGGGAGGGTCGCGAGCGCATCATGGCCGCACTCACACACGGCGCGGATGCCCCCGCCTCCCTGCGCGCCGCCGCCCTCCACGGCGCGTGCTTCCTCGCCTATCGGCAGGGCGACTACGCGGCGACACAGGTTTACAGCGAGGCCGCGCCGCGGCTTTGGGATACTTTGGATGACACGGTCAGCACGCTGAATTCGCGGCAGATGCTGGCAAACGCCCTGCTCGATCCGGGGAAGCATGAGGAGTGGAAGGCGAATTTCACCGAATCGCTGGCGCAGGCACGAGCGCTGGAGGGTGACGGGCACCACAGCATCACCTGCGGCCAAGCCGTCACAGCGGCGCTTCAGGACGGGAAGCCGCTTCAAGAGAACCGGGCGCGATAAATCGCCCCCCCTATAGGTCGGTCTCGTCCCGGTCCCGCGCCGTGATCATCACATCACGCCCCGTTTCCAGGGCGGGCGAGGGTGCGGTGCGGCGACCGAACCAGCCGCGCACGGCCCCGGCCTGCCCAGCCAGCCAGGCGCGGCCGATCTCCTCACGCCCGAAGATCCCTTGCGGCCGGGTCAGCATCAGGATGACCAGCAGCAGCGGATAGACCACCAGCCGGTACTCGGCGATGGGCCGCAGTGCTTCCGGCAGAACCGTCAGCAGAACGGCCGCGATGGCGACGCCGCTGATGCTGCCTAGCCCCCCCAGAACCACCATCACGACCGTATCAATCGAGCGCTCGAACCGGAACGACTCGTTGGAGAGCGACGATTGGTAGTGGGCGAACAAAGCCCCGGCGATGCCCGTGAAGAAGGCGCTCAACACGAAGGCCAGAACCTTGTAGCGCGTGGTGTTGATCCCCATTGCCTCCGCCGCGATCTCATCCTCACGCACGGCCAGAAACGCCAGTCCATGCATCGAGAAGCGCAGGCTGTAGGCCACCCACACCACCAGGGCGGCGATCAGGAACACCCAGAACAAGTTCGTCAGGTGCGGCGTTGCGATGTGCGCCAATGCCTGGTCTTGACTCGCGACGGGCAGGCCTGTAAAGGCCGTCGCGCCGTCCACGGCCTTGATGTTGCGGATGATGACCAGGATGATCTGCGCGAACCCTAAAGTGATGATGGCGAGGTAGTCCCCGCGCAGCCGCAGCGAGGGCAGGCCGACCAGGAACCCGATGGCCGCCGCCGCCAGCCCGCCCGCAAGACTCGTCGCCAGGATGGGGAATGCGCCCGCGACGATCCCGACCGGCGAGCCGTCCGTCGGCAGGTGCGGGAACAGATGCGCGTGCCCATAGGTCGAGAGTGCCGCCCCGACATAGGCCCCCACCATGTAGAACCCGATATGCCCCAGTGAAAACTGCCCGGTGAACCCGTTGACGATGTTCAGCGAGACGGCCAGGATGATCGCCAGGCCGCACCGGATAAGGATATCCTCTTTATACTGATCGTGTGCCACCCGGTCCGCGCCGTACATCAGGTGGTCTAGGACAAGCAGCAGGGCGACGAGCAGCACGACGCTCCCCAGCCGGAACCAAAGCGGGCGTGCCTTGGGCGCGGCGGGCGACTTCTGCGAGGGAGCGGGGTAGGTGACGGCCATTACACCTTCTCCGGGGCGAACCGCCCGAGCAGGCCCGCCGGGCGGAACAGCAGGATCACGATCAGCAGCAGGAAGGCGACGGCGTCCCGGTAGGTGCTGTCAATGCCGATGCGCGGGCCATAGGCCACGACCAACGTCTCGGCCAGCCCCATGATGATCCCGCCCAGCACTGCGCCGGGGATGTTGCCGATGCCCCCTAGCACGGCGGCGACGAACGCCTTCAGGCCGTACAAAATGCCGACATACGGGTCGAAATGCGTGTGCTGGAGGCCGAACACCAGCACGCCCGCCGCCCCGGCGAGGGACGCGCCCAGCATGAAGGTGAAGGCGATCACGCGGTCCGTGTTGATCCCCATCAGTGCGGCGGCGTCCGCGTCGAACGAGACCGCCCGGATCGCCTTGCCGATGCGCGTCCGTGTCACGATGTAAGTTAAGGCGACCATCAGGGTGAGCGAGACGCCGAAGATCAAAGCGTTCTCCACAGCGGGCGAGAGGGTGACGAGTGGTGGGAAGAAGCGCGGCTCGGAGGAAAATACCTGTTTCAGGACGCCGAAGTTCTCGATGAACAGCGAGACGCCGATGGCTGTGATTAACGCAGTCAGCCGCGAGGCGCTGCCCAAAGTGCGCTGCCGCTGCGTTGTGCGGAGCAAGGCGGCAAGTCCCGCCCAAGCGACCAGTCCGATGGCAATGGACGATGCGGGCGTCAGGTTCGAGTTGAGCGCGATCTCGTAGGAGACGTAGCCGACCGCCGCGCCCAGGAAAACGGCGGGCGCGATCCAGGCCCGTGTCCGCAGCGGGCGATAGGCGGCCTGCTCGATCACCAGCCCCAGCAAGGCGCAGAGCAGCATGGCTGCCAGAAGCACCAGGATCGCGCCCAGCCAGGAGGGGACCAAAGTCCGCGTATGCAGGAAGGCGGCCACGCCGCCGCCCAGGATGGTCGCCATGCCGATGTTGGCCGTCCCCAGGCCGGCATAGGCGCCCACCATATAGACATCCCCATGCGCGAAGTTGATGAGCTTGAGGACGCCGTAGACCATCGTATAGCCCAGGGCGATCAGGGCATAGATGCTGCCAAGCTGTAAAGCGATGAGTAGCTGCTGTGAGAGGTCGTGCATGTGTTAATGGAGATCTTGAGAGGGCACGAGGACCCCGCCCTACGATTTACGCCCCGTCCTTCTTTCCCGGCCCCTCGCCCCTATGGCTGGAATGTGGCGACGAGGTTCTTATAATTGTCGCCCTTGATCTGCAAAACGACGGCGGACTTCTTGGCGTTCCGGTCGGCATCCAGCGTGATGATCCCGGTCGCCCCTCTATACCCCGTCGTCGCCGCGATGGCATCGCGCAGCTTGGCCCGATAATCGTCCGAGTTATAGTCGCCGTCGGCGGGCTTGCCGGCGGCTTTGAACGCGGCGAATAGGACGCCCGCCGCGTCGTAGCCCGCCCCGGCCAGGGCGTCGGGGCTTTGGCCGCCGTAGGCGGCCTTGTAGGTGTTAATGAACTTCTTGACGATCGGGTCCTTCGGGTCCAGCGCGCTGTGGTCCGTGAAGTAGCAGCCTTCCAGCGCGCCACCCGCGCCCTTGAGCAGGCTGGGCGACTCCCACCCATCGCCGCCGATGAGCGGGGCCTTGATACCGACCTCGCGCGCCTGACGGGCGATGGTGCCGATGTCGGTGTAATAGCCGGGAATATACAGGATGTCCGGGTTGGACGCCCGGATCGTAGTCAGGGCAGATCGGAAATCGGGGTCGCCGCCCTGATAGGTGCTGACGCTCACTATTTTGCCGCCCTGGGCGATGAACGCCTTCTGGAAGAAGTCCTGAAGCCCGTTGCTGTAGTCGCTGGTCTTGTCGTACAACACCGCCGCCGTCTTCGCGTGCAGCGTTCCCGTCGCGAACTTGGCCCCAACGGTTCCCTGGAAGGGGTCAATGAAGCAGACGCGGAAGATGTACGGCCCGGTCTGTGTCACCTTGGGGTTGGTGGACGAGGGCGAGATCATCGGCACCTTGTTGGAGTTGCAGAACGGCGCGGCAGCGATAGAGTTCTTGGAGGCGACTTCCCCCAGAATAGCGACGGCTTTGTCCTGGGTAATCAGCTTCTTCACCCCCGTCAGTGCGGCATCCGGCTGGCCCTGGTCGTCCTCGGGCTTGCCGGTCGAGCCGACCTGGACCTTGTGCCCGTCAATGCCACCCGCCGCGTTGACCTGGGAGACCGCGAGCTGGATACCATTATCCGTCGCCACCCCGAACGTCGCCTGCGCGCCGGTCATGGAGCCGAATTCACCGATCACGATAGCATCTGAGGCCTTGCCGCCCCCGCCGGGGGCGGTGTCGGACGACTTGTTGGCACAGCCGCCCAAAATGAGGGTCAAGGCGGCGGCAGAAAAGAGGCAGCCGAAGAAACGCGCGCGCGCGCTGGAATGAGGCATGAAGAAAGTTTCCCCCGGAAATAGATTTGGCTTGCTGAATGTCGAGTCGTCAAGAAGGGCGGGGCGGCAGTGCCCAAGCAGTTGCGCGGCTATTCCACGCCGCCGCCGCCGATTCCTCCCCGCCGCGCGATTTTTCTTGCGGCGGCAAACCCGGATGCCCCCATCAGGCCCGCCAGAGTGAGCAGCGACAGGTACAGCCCGAGCCTATAGGGGGTGGGGGAGTAGGAAAAAACGACCCTGTGTGCCCCCGCCCCTACCAGGGTGACCGCCCGCAGGCTGCCCCCATATGCCTCGATCCGCGATGGTCGCCCGTCGGTCGTCGCCGACCAGCCCGCCGCCTGCGTGTCCGCCAGCACCAGCCGTGCCGCCTCGGTCGTCACACATGTCAGCGTCACCTGGTCCGGTCCATCCTCTTGAATCCCGACCGGGGCGGACGATCCTTCCAGGCGGGCGCGCGGCTGCCACCGCGCGTTACGGGACAAATAGACCGATGCCCCCGGCCCAATCTGCCGGCCCGGCAGCGCGAGCGTGGGGGCGGCGCGGACCGCAACCAGCCCAGGAATGGTTGTCTCCGGCGGCGCGACGCGGCACACGGCGACATACTTCACGCCCAGCGCGCCCGCAAGGCTTGCCGCCTCGGCCCGCGCTTTCGCCTTAGCCTTCGGGTCGAACGCCTGCACCGCCTTGCCGTCGGTCGTCTGCGCGTCCTTCAGCGCAACCGGCTCGTAGCCGTAAGCGTCGCGCAGGCCATAGGGCATCATCAGGTTGGGCGTCAGTGTGTCCGCCCAGAGCGCCGGATAGCCCGGCACGTCCTGACGGAAGCTTTTCAGCCCGGTGAAGCGCAGCCAGACACCTGCGGTTGGGGCCAGGATGCGCGCTTGATGTGCCCGCACATCCGGGTCTGCCGCCACGGCGGCGATATTCGGCGCGACCGGGAACAGCGCCGCTTGGTTCGCCAGCGGATACAGCGTCCGCCCGAAGTATGTCAGGTCGGCAAAGGCAAGCAGGAGCAGCCCCCCCCGCCCCC
>JANLUQ010000039.1:0-13351 GCA_031363565.1 Armatimonadota bacterium
GGTGATGAGATCACCGTTCACCTCGACCGGGCCGTGACCCTCGACGGCGGAACGTACTGAGGGCCGGAAGCGGAAGAAGAGCAGGGGATATGGAAGGGCAGGGGAACCCTGCCCTCTGGCTCCTATCTGGCCCTTCCTCTCCCGTCCCGCCTTTCCTGCACGCCGGAATACAAAAAAGGCCGTCCCATCGGGACGGCCTTTTCTTGCGTCCCCTGGACGCTGGGCACTTCGGAGCCTCGCACTTCAGTGCGTGGCCTAAAACACCTCGTCCTCGCCGATGACCGGGTTTGTCAGCGTCCCGATCTCGGCGATCCGCACTTCCACGACATCCCCGGCCTTCAGCGAGCCGACGCCGGATGGGGTGCCCGTCGCGATCACGTCGCCGGGGTGAAGGGCGAAATGGTGGGAGAGGTAGGAGATCAGGAACGGGATCGAGAAAATCATCTCGGACGTATTCGCCTGCTGCCGCACCTCGCCGTTGACGCTCAAGGTGAGCTGCACATTTTGCGGGTCGGGAATCTCGTCGGGCGTTACGAGGTACGGCCCCAATGGGCCGAACGTGTCGTAGCTTTTGGACAGGAACCACGGGAGGCTTTTGCCGATGGCCCGCTTCTGCTCGTCACGGGCGGTCACATCGTTGATCAACGTGTAGCCCGCCACCAGGGACAGCGCTTCGGCCTCTGAAACATTCCGTCCCGCCGTCCCGATGACGACGGCGAGTTCCCCCTCGAAGTCCACGCGCCCGACATTCGATGGCAGCACGATGGGCCGGCCATCGCCGATGACGCTTGTAGACGCCTTCTGAAAGACGATCGGCTCGTCGGGCACCTCGTTGTCCATCTCCTTCGCATGCTCGCCGTAGTTACGCCCGATGGCGAGGATGCGGTGCGGAGAGGGCAGGGGAGCGGCGGGCGTGACGCCCGCTTCCTGCCAGAGCTTGTCCAGAACGCGCGCCCGTTCCAGGTCGCGCACGGCCCCGGCATAGCCCGGCAGCCGCCCGAGGACGAGGGCGATGTCGTCGGGGACCGACAGGCCCTTGGGTGCCAGCGCCTCGGCGACGGCGACGACGCGTGCCAGTGGCAGCGTCTTCCCATTGCGGAAAATACCCGGCAGGACCGGCTCCTGCGGGTCATCGAACTCTTTGTAGCAGACGAATTTCAAGTTATGTTCTCCTGTGTTTAGAAGCCCGGCTCCCAGATGCGCGCCAGGTCCAGCGTGAAGCCCGCCAGTTCCGGGTCCGCTGACACGGACAGGGGCGCATCAAATATGTCCGGCTCAACTCCGGGCCGGTAGACATGCACCCGCTGCTCCGCTGCGTCAATGAGCCAGCCCAAGCGGGCGCCGTTGTCCCGGTACTCGGCCATCTTGTCCTGCGTGCCGACCAGCGGGTCCGAGGGCGAGCGCAGCTCGACCACGAAGTCCGGGCACAGCGGCAGGAATTTCCTCTTCTGCTCCGGGGTCAGCGTAGCCAGCCGCGACCGAGGCACCCTGGAGGCGTCCGGCGACCGCTTCGCGCCGTTGGGCAGGCTGTGGCCGGTGGACGAGTCGAGCGCGATCCCTTGGAAAGCGCCCGATGCTGCGCTTCACAGCTTGATTGCGTGCGCGTGTCTCCACGCCGTACAAGGCTGCTAAGTCACTGTCCAGCATCACGTTCTGGCCACGCACGGTGTAGATGCGCCACTCGACCTGCTCCGCCAAGATGATTGCTGTATCTGCCCGGTGGCCAGGTCGCCCTCGTCTTCGTTCGCCATGATTGCCCTCCATAGTCTCTTATTGTTCGCGTTTGCGATCACAATCTGTGACATCAAACGCTAATCCTTATCATACCAGATAAGATACCGCTGCGTCAGATCCTTGATGGTGCTGTACGGCGCCTCGGCGCAGCGCTCGCCCCGGAAGAGGAACGTCGGGACATGTGTCACGTCAGCGGCGTAGGCGTCGTCATCGAAGCGTACGATCTCATCATAGTAAGCTTTGGCCGTGACGGCCTTGTGGAACGCCGCCCGGTCCAGACCTGCGTCCTCGGCCAGCCGGCCCAGCACGGCGAGGTCGCTGATGTCCTCGGACCGCTCCCAGAAGGCCCGGTAGACGGCCTCGTTGTAGGCATCAAAGCGCTCCGGCTCCTTGTCCTGGGCGTAGGCCGCCCCCTCCAAGGCATTGTGGGTGCGGACGCCGCCGATGGTCCGCCCTTCGGGGACGGGGGCGCCCTCCGCTCGCGAGAACAGATCAAAGCGAGAGGGCGGCGCGTCGGGGTCTTTGGGCTGCGGCTTGAAGTCCGGCAGCGGCCCCAGCTCCTCGGGCAGCAGCTCGAACCCGCGCCAGACCTGCTTGATCTGCGGGAACTCTTCGCGCAGACGCTTGGCCTGAACAAAGCCGATCCAGCACCAGGGGCATAAGTAATCATGGGCGATGGTCACGGTCAGTTTTTTGTCTTGATCCATATAGTCTCCTCTTCATAAGCGGCAGAACCAGGGACTTGATACCCGTTTTGCCATAACTTTCATGAAAAAGCTGCAATATCACCCGTAGTAAATACGAACGCTCCTCATAATTATAGGTGGGGTTGTGCGCCATCGCTCATAGGAGCGCGTTGGATTCGCTGTTACGATAGGTTCTGATCTATATAAAACCTTTTCAATAGAGCAGAGTTGCCGCGCAGCAGCAGGTGTGGTGTCTTTGCGGGTCATCTGCCCTCCTTCTAGGCCGCTGGGTAGCTCTTCAACGGCCTCTGGACCACACGCCGGTTGACTAAGCCCGCCACGATCCGCGTCAGCCCGCTGTGCCGGTCCCGGTCGTGCCGAAACCCCTGTTCGCAGGGCCTCAGCAGCGGGGTGAACACTTGCGCCAGCACTTGGAACTGGTTTATCTGCGCCAGGTGTGCATCCGCCACTATCACGCCTCCTCCTCATCCTCTTCTTCGACCCTCTCCATGCCGGTGTGCAGCCCCACGCCGCCCGTGCGGACGGACGACGGGGCCATCCCCGTCACGGCCTTGAAGACGCGCGAGAAATGGTAGGGGTTGGCGTACCCGAGCCGCTCCGCTGCCTGCGTCACCGACAGCCCCTGACTCAGCAGGCGGCGGGCGGCGGCGACACGGCGGCGGCGCATCCACAGCGCCAGCGGCTCCCCAGATGCCTTCCCGAATTGGTACAGAAGCTGCCGGGGCGTCAGGCCCAGCCGGGCGGCGAGCTGCGCCACCGTCGGGCGCTCGGCGGGCGCAAAATCCAGCATCCGCGCCACCTGGGAGACCAGAGCCTCGCCAGGCGTGCCGACCCGCGCGTCGGCATACAGTCCCCCCAGAAGCTCCGCGCCCCGGCTTACGAGCAGCCAGGGCCAGCCTTCCGGCTGACACAGCGCCAGCTCGACCATCTCCACGAAGACCTGCTGACTGCGCGCGGGGACGGCGGGGAAGACGGCCACGGGTGGGTCCTGGTTATGCAGCCACCCGTCCATTTGGTCCGCCCACGGCCCGGCAATCTGGAGGTAATACAGGTGCCAGGGCCGCTCGGGCGCGACTCGCTCACTGATCTGGCACCCCCGCGCGGCGGCGACCAGCGCGCCGGGTTGGTGGCTGAAGACGCCCGCGCCGACCCGCACTTCCGCCCGCCCGTGCAGGGTCAGGAACAGCGTCAGGCGGTCCAGCGGGTTGGGGGAATACTGGGCCTCGGCCGGGCAGACCTCGTGGACGGCGGTGACGCGTGTGAGCGTATCCCCCGATGGGGCGGGGCAACTATCCAGCGTATCGGCCAGGCCGACATCCACTCGCCGGCTCTGACCGGGCTGCAAAAAGAGGTCAGAAGGAAGTGTCAAATCAGGAGGAAGTGTCAAATCAGATATGCCCCTGTGCGCGTTTTGGAATGGCTATTCGCACGAGGAGAGTGTACCATGGAGGGGACGAAACGCGCCCTGGAGGAACGAAATGCCTACCCAAGAACAGCCCCCCACGACCGCCCCTACGGACGACCTTGCCGCACAATCCGCCTTTTTCAGAGCCAACAGCTATGTCGCGCTGCCGGACCTGCTGCCGCCCGCCCTGGTCGCTGAGATGAACGCCGCCATTGACCGCGACCACGCCCAATGCGGCTACTTCTGGGACAGCGAGGTCAGCCGCAACGGCACCTCCAACCTGCTCCTGACCGAGCCGATCTTCGAGAAGGCCGTCCGCCACCCAACCGTGCTGGCCCTGGTCGAGTCGCTGATGGGCGGCCCAGTCTGCTTTGAAGAGCTGTCCGTACAGATCACCAAGCCCAGCGAGCAGGGCCGCCCGACCGGCTGGCACCGCGACTGCGGCCATTGGATGGAGCATCCACTGCACCTGGACTACCCACAGATCATCTACTACCTCAGCGATGTGGGCGAGGGCGACCACCATTTCACGGTCAGCCCCGAGCCGGCGGGCGGCGAGGTACTGGACACGCCCGCCCAGCTCGCGCGCGGCGGCAGCGTCCCCTTCCGGGGCCGGGCCGGGTCCGGCATCCTCTTCAACGCCGCCGTCCTGCACGGCGCGACCCTGGCCGCGACGTCCAACGAGCGGCGCATCCTCCAGGTCTACTATGGCCATGCCGCCCGACCGTCGCTCTCGCAGGTAACCCTGATGCCGCCGCGCCTATGGCGCGACGACCCCGACCCCGCCATCCGCCGCTTCTATGGGAAGCTGAACCGCGTCACGATTGATATGCGCCGCTGGCTCGGCGCGGAGTAGAAACAAAGGAGACAAGAATGATCACACCGGAAGAGAAGACGCAGTTCCTGGACTTGGGCTACCTGCACGTCCCCGGCGCGGTCGCCGGGGAACACCTCGCCCGCCTCCAGGCCGAGTTCGACCGGGTCTGGGACCTGCCGGGCCGCAGCAGTCAGCACAAACTGCTCCAGCACCAGGTGTTCCTCGAGTTGATCGCCCACCCGGCCATTCTGGGTCGGCAGCGTGCCCTGTTCGGCGACCAGACCCAGCTCCTTCAATACGACCTGCTGCGGCAGGGGCCGCGCAACGAGACGTTCCCCCTGCGGTCCTGGCACCGCGACTTCGTCTTTCCCGGCGACATGCCGCTGTCGGTCAACACCTTGCTGTTCCTGGACCCCATCGGCGAGAAGGCCGGGCCGACGCGCGTCGTCCCGCACAGCCACCGGGGCGGGGCGATTCCAAGCCCCGCGCAATCCGGCCAGCCGCACCCGGAAGAAGTCGCCGTTCACGCCGCGCCGGGCGACGCCATCTTCATCAACAGCGCTCTCTGGCACACCGGTGGGCGCAACGTGGGGGACGGCCTGCGCCGGGGCATCTATCTCTACTACGGCTACTGGTGGCTCAAGCGCTACGAGCCTGACCAGGCATTGCCCTGGCAGGCTCTGGAAGGGGCGGACGACGAGCGCCTGACGCTGCTGGGAGTCAAGAACCCCGGCAGCCCGGACCTGCATCAGTACGAGGCGTCGGTTTAGGACGCAGGCGGGAGCAGCGAATGACACGGGACCGTCTCGGAAACGCCACAGACTTTGACTGGCAGGCGCAATGGATCTGGCCGCGCGGGCGGGCCTGGACGGGCCGGGCCGCCTCCCTGCGGCTCTCCGCCTACACCGACTATACGGTCTGGGTGAACGGAGCACCTAGTCAAACAGCATGACCCAGACCGCGCACCTGGATTTCGATAACAACGAGAGCACAGACCAGACGATGACGGTGCAGGGGACAGAGGTGATGGGTACCGCCGTGGGCAGGCTCACCGTCTGGCGCTGCGTGGAGGAGCATATGGCCTCGGACGGCACGAGATATATCGAGACCTACTGGTTCGCGCCGCAGCTCGGGATGCCCGTTAAAACCACGGCGACGTTGACGTCTGTTTGGCATTCGCCGCCATTTGGGATGCCCTCTCTGGCCACCGGAACGCCCGCGACCATGCCCACAAGGCTTGACGATCTGAAGGCGGTGGTGACGACGATAGAATCCGAGATCACGAAGATGAACGTGCCTCTGGAGCCGCTGCCGCCGGCGTCGTCCCCCCGATTGATCCAGTGACTTATTCCGGTGGGCCGGTTGAAGCTGCCCGCAGGGAGACGCCACGCAAGGAATCCGCTGCCCCGGCGTCGAATGTCTTTCCCAGCGCCGGGTACGGCGGAGGGGGAAGTACGATGCGTCAAATCAGCCTGTTCAATGAGGACTGGAAGTTTCACAAGGGCGATGCGCCCGGCGCGCACGCGCCCGCGTTCGAGGACGCCGACTGGCGGCGTTTGACCCTGCCGCACGACTGGGGCATTGAAGGCCCCTTCGATGTCAAGTGGGCCAGTGCGACCGGGTATCTGCCCGGCGGCGTGGGCTGGTATCGGAAGACGTTCGCGGCCCCGGATGGCTTTGCCTCCAGGCAGGTCTCACTGCACTTCGACGGCGTCTACTGCAACAGCGAGGTCTGGGTCAACGGCCAATATTTGGGCAAGCGACCTAGCGGCTTCGCCTCGTTCCACCACGACCTGACGCCCCACCTCCTGCCGGATACCGAGAACGTCGTCGCCGTCCGCGTAGACCACACGCAGTTCGGCGATGCCCGCTGGTACACCGGCTCGGGCATCTACCGCAATGTTTCGCTGCTCGTGACCGACGCCGTCCATATCAAGCCTTGGGGCGTTTCGGTCACCACCCCCATCGTCTCGGCCAATATGGCCCAGATGCAGGCCGCCGTGACGGTGCAGAACCACACCGGCGCGGAGGCAGTCGTGGAGGTCAGGCTTTCCCTGCTCGACCCGCACGGGGCGGTCGTGGCGGAGGGCCATGCATCCGCCGCCGTGCCGCCCGGCGGGGAGCAGTCGGCGGGCGACGTGCTTTCGGTCCCTGGCCCGCGCCTATGG
The DNA here is from genome assembly GCA_031363565.1 of Armatimonadota bacterium. Classification (GTDB taxonomy): domain Bacteria; phylum Armatimonadota; class Armatimonadia; order Armatimonadales; family Capsulimonadaceae; genus JANXMY01. The sequence continues at coordinate 6,832 of JANLUQ010000039.1, forward strand.
TCCCCGGAGCAGCCCGCGCTCTACACGCTGCGGGCGGAAGTCCACCACGGCGGGGCGGTCGTGGACGCCGAAGAAACAGTTGTCGGCATCCGCTCCCTCCGGTTTGACCCCGATGCGGGCTTTTTCCTCAACGACCGGAACCTGAAGCTGAAAGGCGTCTGCCTGCACGATGATGCCGGGGCGTTGGGCGTGGCCGTGCCCCCAAAGGTCTGGGAGCGCCGCCTTCAAACGCTCAAAGCCGCGGGCGTCAATGCCATCCGCATGGCACATAACCCGCACTTGCCCGCGCTCTATGACTTGTGCGACCGGCTTGGCTTTCTCGTCCAGGATGAGGCGTTCGACGAGTGGGAGAGGGGCAAGAACAAATGGATCGCGGGCTGGAACGTCGGCCAGCCGGGTCAGGACGGGCCGCACGCGCACTTTGAGGAATGGGGCGAGGCGGACCTGCGCGATATGATCCTGCGGGACCGGAACCATCCGAGCGTCATCATGTGGAGCATCGGCAACGAGATAGACTATCCGAACGACCCCTACACGCATCCCGTTCTAGACCAAGGCGCCAGCCCGCAGTCATATGGGCCGGGGCATAAGCCCGGCAATCCCCACGCCGACCGTCTGGGCGTCGTCGCGCGGCGACTGGCTGCCCTCGTCCGGGCGCTTGACCCGACGCGCCCGGTCACAGCGGGCCTGGCTTCGGCCCTGATGTCCAACGAGATCGGGTTTGCCGACGCTTTGGATGTGGCCGGCTACAACTACCAGGAGGGCCGCTACCCCGCCGATCACGTCCGCTACCCCCACCGCGTCCTGTATGGCAGCGAGAACGGGATGCGCGGGGACTTCTGGGCGGCCGTGGCCGACAACCCCTACGTTTGTGGGCAGTTCTTGTGGACCGGCATTGACTATCTGGGCGAGGCGGGGAAGTGGCCGACCCGGAGCAGCGGCGCGGGCCTGCTGGACCTGGCAGGCTGCCCGAAGCCCGAATACTTCTACCGGCAGAGCCTCTGGGCCGAGGCCCCGATGGTCTACCTCGGGACCCGCGCGGTCCCCGCAGGCGAAGAGGAAGGCTCGCTCTGGTCCCACAAGCAGGCCGAGCCGGTCTGGGGCGGCACGGACGGCACCTTGGTCCGCGTGGTCTGCTTCACGAACTGCGAGGCAGCCGAGTTGTCCCTCAATGGCCGCTCCCTCGGCATTAAGAGCCGTGCGGACACCCCTGATCGTACGCTTCAGTGGGATGTGCCGTATGTGCCCGGAACGCTGACCGTCAGCGGCCTCCACGACCGGGCGACCGTCTGCACGTCCGAGCTAAAGACGAGTGGCCCGGCCCGGAAGCTGCTGGCCAAAACCGACATCGCCGTCCTCGCCGCCGACGGCATTGACCTGGCCCACATCACCGTCTCCATCGCCGATGCGGACGGCGTTCCCGTCTACGACGCCGCCCACGAGGTCACCTGGGCCGTGGAAGGCCCCGCCCGGCTGCTCGGCCTGGAAAGCGGCGACCATGCCAGCCATGAGGACTATCAGGCATTCGCGCGCCGGGCCTTTCATGGCCGCCTCCTCGGCTATCTCCAGGCGACGGACGAGAGCGGCCCGGTCACAGTTCATCTGACCGCGCCTGGTCTGGACGGCGCCGTCGTGGTCCTGCGCGCGGAGGACGGTCCACGGGCTTGATCGCGGCGCCGGTACACCTCAAAGATGGTCGGCGCGGGATCGGAATGCGCTGTGTAGGAGAACGTCTTGACGCGCGTGTAACGCTTCTCCCAGGGCTGGCCTGCCGCTCGGGCCGCGCGCTGCATGGGGGCGAGTTCACTTGGCCGCAGGACGCACCACTCGGGCTGGTCGGCGTAGGCGATCAAAAGCCAGGGGCAGGCATTCTTCCGATCATAGTATGGCAGCACGGAAGGCGTCACCAGCCCGGTCATATCCAGGACGGGCAAGCGCGAGTAGTAGCCGATGTAGCCGATCGGTTCGAGCATGACCCGGTCCGTGGGCCGGCTCTGCGCTCGCAGCCAGAGGCCGAGCGGCCGACGGAGGTGGTCTTCCAGGCCCTGGAGTTCCCGCGTGTACAAGAGTGCGGCCCGGACGTTCAGAAAGCCGACCAAACCGGCCAATGCCAGCGCGGCGGCATACCACACCAGCCTCTGCCGGCCAAGTCCGATGCGCTCTGCGGCCGTCGCAATCCCCAATCCCGCCAGCATCTCGTAGACGAACAAGGGCGGCACGAGATACCACTCGAACAGCCATACCCTGGAGACGAGGAAGGCGGCCCAGTAGAGGGCGAACCAGAGGACCGGCGGGGCTAGGACCATCCACCGCTCCCGGCAGAGACGCCATAGCCCAAACGCGGCGGCGATGGTCAGGGCGGCGTAGAGGGGCGTGCCTCCCAAACGGAAGAGCAGCCTCGGCAGCTCCGGGAAACGTTCGGACCCGAAATACCAGCCGTACACCACGGTCTTCGCAGCCAGCGTGACGGGAATGGGGCTGCCGAAGTACCAGGTCGCGAAGACCAGCCACGGGGCGCAGAGCAGCCCGAAGGCCAGCAGCGCGCGGACCGGCAGCCGCCGCTCCCGCACGAGGATCGCAATGGTCAGCACCGCGACCAGCAGCAAGCCATCCCAACGCAATAAAAACAGGACCGCGCCCGCGACATAGGCCACGATGTAGCGGCGCTGGAGGAACAACAGCCAGACCGATGCGCCGCACAAAGCCGCCAGGCTGCTTTCCTGGCCTGAAATCGCCACGCGCATCTGAATCGGGTTGACCGCGACCAGAAACGCCGCGCATACCCCGGCGTTCTCCTGCTTCACCCACGCAAGGACGCGGTAGACTACAAGGCACAAGCCGCCGTCCGCCAGGATATTGAGCGCCTTGCCGACGATGGGTGCCGGCAGGCCAAGCCAATCGGCCCCGGCAAGCAGCAGCGCATACAGCGGCGTCGTGGTCCCAAGAATCCGCTCGCCGCTGTTGTAGACAAAGCCGTGACCCTGCGCGATGTTCTCGGCATAACGCAGGGTGATCAGGAAGTCCTCCTGCGTATACTGCGTCGCCACTGCCAGGCCGAGACGCAGCAAGACCGCAAGCACGGCGATGACGACGACTAAGGCCGGTAGGTCCCGCTGGTGGCCGGCTGCTGTCGGTCCAGGCTGCAAAGGGTTTCGGCTCGTTCCGGTGTCAGCGTCCTTGGGGCCGCATGGCTTGGTCTGCGTCATGGCTTGGTCTGCGTCATGGCTTCATCGGCGCTAAGTCGTTCCCGATCCGGCTGTCATCCCCGCCGTCGTGGCCCTCGACCGTGTTGTCCGCGCCCACAGCTTCACGCGCCCCGGTCGTGGCGAAGGCTTTCGGCGGGGCAGTGGGGAGCCAGTCCCAGAAGTAGGCATGGTCTCGGCGGAACAGCGTGCCCACGGTGCGCGGGCCTGCCTCGTAGCCGACCGGGGCGTCGCGGACGACGTTGAACTCGGCCAGGGTGCCTTCAACGGCGAGGTCGGCGGGGTCGGTGGGCCGGGCCGCGCCCGCCGAGACGGACAGCCCGGCCGAACGGCTTTGGGTCATGCTGTTGTGCCGGATCGTCGTCCCCAGCGCACGGGGCCAGTCCACACCCCGGCTGGCCTCCGGGTTGTCCTCGATACCCAAACGGATACCTCGGTCCGTGTCCTGGATGCGGTTGCCCTCGACGGTGTTATAAAACAGTGGCCCGATGCCCGCGTTCCAGGTGTTCGGCATCGTCGGCCCCGCCGTGCTCATGGCCCCGTAGAGGTAGATGCCCTCTTTCCGCTCCCCGCTGATCTCGTTGCCCGCGAAGATGTTCCGGTAGCCGCCGATCCAGAGCTGGATGCCGCTCATGCCGTCGGGCAGGCGGTTCCCGACGACGATGTTGTGGACGAACGAGAGCGCTTCCAGGACAAGCGAATGGTCATCCGGCGCGACTCCCCAGGGCTGATCCAGCGTCAGCGTCCGGCCCCGGCGTCCCGTAACGCGCCGCACCTGCCCCAGCCCCCGGCCCCGGACGACGTACACATAATACTCGTCCTGCGGCGGCTCCACGTCGTCTGAGGTGAGCGGCGGCACGAACGGGCCGGCGGCAGGCAGTGTCACACCCGATCCAGTCGCGCTTTCCGGCTGGCCGTAGTAGGCGACGCGCATGTTGGTCTCGAACAAGATGGTCTCGCCGACATTCTGGTCCGTCCCCGCTACGCCTCCGAACCTGGTCCGGCCCTCGTTCCCGGCGATGTAGTTGTCGCTGACCGACCCGGCCCCCGTCGAGAACCAGAGCAGGCGGCGGGCGGTCGGCCCGCCCCCCGCGTCCGAACTGTCCACGACGTTATCCTCGATGACGTTCTGGTGCAGCGCGTGCGTCCGCCCCAGGATGGCGGCCTCGGCGTTGCCGCCGAAGCGCGTGACGGCGTGGAGCCGGTTCCGGCGGATACGCCCCTGCGTCATCCCCTCAAACCGCAGCGGCGCGCGCCCTGTCAGGTCACAGTCCGTGATGGTGACGCCTCGCGCGTTGACGACGTAAATGGCGGCGTTCTCGCCGGTCGTCCCTTCCACATTGGCCACGCGCACGTTCTCGACCCGCGTGTCTTGCAGGACATGGCCCTGCGGGTCGGCGAGGAGAACGCCGGTGTTGACGCGGGGCGAGCCGAGCACGGTCAGGCCCGCGAGGCTCGCCCCGTCGCCCGCCACCCAGACGGCGGCGGCGTCGCCGCCGCCGGGGAACTGCGCCTGCACCGTCCGCGAACTCAGGACATCCTCGGCCTGCTGCACCAGCAGGGTGGAGGAGGTCCGAATGCCGGCCAGGCCGCCGGGCCGCCAGGCAGGGTCATGGGCGAAGACGAAGGCGTCCAGATTGATGCCTCCGTCGCCTTGCGTGGCCCATCGGACCGTGCTGCTCCCCTGCTTCAATGTGATCGTTCCCGCCCGCGCCCAGCGGAAGCGGTTCCAATCGCCCGTATCGGCGAGGTCTTGGAGGGGAGTGGGCGGCCCGCCGCCTTCAACGGCCAGCGTCGTCCGCCCGCTCATGGGCGCCGGGTTGGCGGCGGCATAGCGCACCCACACGGTCCACGCTCCCGATGTTGGCGTATTGACCTTATAGGTCAGCGTGTCCCCGGCGTCCTGCAAGCCACCGATCGCCTCGCCCCAGCCGGACGCGCCCAATCGGTGGAGCGGGGCACCAGCCGGGACGGCGAGCTTCAGCGTCGTCTGTGCCGCCCCCGCCCCCTCCAGACGGCCCCCGGCGGGGATGACCAGGTTGCGGTCCAGCGTGTAGACTTCCGGCGCGAGACGCACCGCCCCGCCCCGATCCAGCACGGCCTGGATTGCCGCCGCGCTGCTCCCCGCCGCCATCTTGATTGATGGCTGCCGAGGGGGTGCAGCGGGGCGCACTTCGAGCGCGACCGGCCCGCCCCAGCCCCACTCCCCGCCCGTCCCGGCATAGACCCAGACCTCGTACCGCCCCGGCGCGGAGGGCGCGCGCCAGCCGACCCGGTAGCGGGAGACGGAAAGCGGCGTCACCCACGCCCCGGTCTGCCCGTGCCTTGCGGCATAGACCCAGGCCCGCGCCCGGTCGGGCCGCTCGGCCAGTTCATCCCCGAACAGGTCCACCGTCTCGCCCGGCGCGGCGCGGCTTGGGGTACACCACCAGGGCTGGGGCGCATTCAGCCGGAAGGGGGCGCTGCCCCCGATCTGGCCGACGAATAGACCGTCCGGCATGTTCTGCGGCAGTGTCGCGATCAGGTGATCCGGCGCGGACGTCTGAACCATCACGGGTTCCGCCTGCCCCGCGCCCGCCGCGCCCGGCCCCCACAGCGTGACCGTCCGGCCCAGGCTCGCCCCGGCCACGAAAAAGCTGTCATCCGGTCCCGCGCTTGTCGTGTGGCTGTAGACCTGGCCCGGCCCCGAAGTGGAAAATGTGGGCTGGTAGGTCGGTGTCGGCAGGACCGGCGCGGGGTCGGGGTGGGGGAACGGGATGGGTGCAGCATGGGCGTGGACGCCCCCACTCAACACCAGTATCACAAGTGCAGCTATCATCAAAAACTTATTCATAGACGTCTGTGACTCCAACTCAGCATTTGCCCGTTCTCATACGGCATGACGCCGTGGAAGGGGCGCGGGTCGCCGTCGAACACGAGGGGCAGGAAGTGATGGTCGCTGGGCCACAGCGGTAGATCGGGGATAGACGACAGCGGCACCCACTCCAATGTGCCTTCATGGTTGCCCTCGTGTATTTCTCCGTGCCACGAGTCTATCAGAAAGATGAACCCGAACCAATCCGCGCCGCCCTTGCCGAAGCCCGGCCAGGAGATCGTCCCGCGCAGGGCCAGCCCGTCGGCGGACAGCCCCGACTCCTCCTGTATCTCTCGCTGCATTCCCGAGACGATGTCCTCATCCGGCCCCAGCTTCCCGCCCAGGCCGTTATACTTGCCGAAATGGAGATCGTCCGGGCGCTTGTCGCGCCGGATCATCAGGACCGATTGCCGGTCCTGGGAGAGAACATAGCCTAATGTGGCGAGAATAGGTTGGTACATGG
>JANLUQ010000042.1:0-3150 GCA_031363565.1 Armatimonadota bacterium
CACCCCCCCCCCCCGCCGGGGGCGGCGCCGCCCTGGCGCCCGGGGAGAGGATCGCCCTAATCCCAGATCGGACGCCCGTTGCGCGGCCATTTGGTCGTCTCGTTCAGCCGCGCCATCTCCTCGCCGGACAGGCGGTAGCCCGCCGCACCGAGCAGGTCCATAAGCTGCTCCGATGTGTTCGCGCCGATGATCGGGGCGGTGATGACGGGGTTGGTGAGCTGCCAGGCCAGCGCGGTCTGCGCGACGGTCTTGCCGTGCGCCTTCCCGATCTCGTCGAGCGCGTCAATGATGGCCCAGCCGCGCTCATTGCCGTAGTTCTCCAGGTTGCCGCCCGCGCGGACGCTTTCCGGGCGGGCATTGTCCCGGCGGTACTTGCCGGTCAGAAAGCCGCCGGCCAGCGGCGAGTACGGGATGACGCCCACGCCGTGGTGCTTGCAGAAGGGCATGGCCTCGTACTCGAAGAGCTGCCGCTCCACCAGCGAGTATTGGGGCTGATAGCAATCGAAGCGGGCCAAGCCGTGCTTGTCAGAGGCGGCTTGGGCCTCCATCAGACGCCAGGCGGGGTAGTTGGAGGCCCCGATATAGCGGACCTTGCCCGCCCGAACCAGGTCGTCCAGGGCCGACAGCGTCTCTTCGATGGGCGTGTTCAGGTCGGCCCAGTGGCACTGGTATAGGTCGAAGTAGTCGGTCTGGAGGCGGCGCAGCGAATCCTCACAGGCGGCGATGATGTGTTGCCGGGACAGGCCCTCACCGTTCGGCCCCTCCCACATCCTTCCGCGCACCTTGGTGGCGAGGACGAGGTCGCGCCGGACGCCTTTGTCTTTGAGCCAGCGCCCGATGATCTCCTCGGTCTTGCCGCCGTAGGAGGCATCGCCCGCCCAGGTGGTATAGATGTCTGCTGTGTCAATGAAGTTGCCGCCGCCCTCCCAGAAGGCATCCATCACCTGCCGGGAGGCGTCCTCAGCGGCGGTCCAGCCGAACTGCATCGTGCCCAGGCAGATCTCCGAGACCATCAGCCCAGTGCGGCCCATTTTCCGATATTCCATGTTTACCTCTTTGTGCAAAGTACGAGTGGCGCTAAGTTCGTGAGAGTGGACTGGTTTCCCTGCTGAGAATGGGTGATATTACTGTTTGTGGGAAAAGAGTGGCTTCTTGTGGACTGACGTGAAAGCAGAGCAGAGTTACCGGCGGGTTCGGAAAGAAACGAAGATTTCCTATCTACCTTTCGCGTTCAGATCCAGTTCATTTGCTTGGCGAGAGCGTTTGGAGGCGATGCACGAAGCACAAAACTCACGCTAGGCCGTTTTCTGGTTCGTGTTTCGGCTTCACACAGCGAGATTGGGGTAGGAGACGAGCGCGAGAACCGTTTTCTGATGGGGAACAGCGACTGAACGAGGAAGAAAAGAGGGCATGGCTCGCTCTTGGTGGGAAAGGCGAACTATACTCTTCAGCGGCGACTGCCTAGTCCGAGTCGTTCGGTTAGCCTGTGCCAGAACGACTTCTGGGACATGACCGCCCTTTGTTGCGCCAGTGCCTCGCGCTCCTCCACGCTGCCCTCGAAATCTGTTCTGGTCATGTGCCGCTCTGGATACAGCCAGAAGTAGGGAATAGACACTGCGGCGGCCAGCGACAGGGCGATGAATATGAAGGGGACTGTGGCCCAGGAGAGCAAGGTGCCCCAGATACCGTTCTTAGGCCGCTTCGGGCTGATGCCGTGCCCCAGAAGACGCCAGGCAACCGCGTCTACACAGAGCAGCAGGAACATCCCTGCGACATTAAACAGCCAGAGGCACAACAGCCGTCTCAGCACGGCAATAGCAATACTCACGGTCGTCTTACCCAGTGCCGTTCGCAGAGGTAAGCCGAACGTGTCCGATACCAAGACGGTCAAGCCCCTCAGTTCGCTCTTCGTTCAAAAGGCGAACTACGAGTCACCTCAGGTCAGGGGCGAACAGCTCCCTGAAATCCGCAAAACACTGCTGACAGACCCAGCGGAGGTTGTCGTCCGTCGCGTACCCCTCCCGCTGGGCGTCAGGGTAGTCGAAGGCGGCGATCTTCTGCCAGCAGAACTCACAATGATCGTGATCGTAGCCTGGATAGCCAAACAGATATGGCTTCAGCCGCAGGTGAACACCGCGGAGGTACTCTTCCTGGCCGTTGAGCCGCCAGTCGTCCTCCTCGATCATGTCTTCACACCCATTTACTTCATCTCAGGCCAAGGGCTTCCACAGAAAAGTTTTGTCATCGTGTCATGTTCAACCGACTTCGCTCTTCGTTCGAAAGGCGAACTAAACACATGTTCGACGTTGACGCACCGAAAGCCTGCCAAAAACCTTAAGAGGCGGCGAGACAATAAGCCTATAATACCTTGTTTCATGAGTTGCCTTTCACTTGCGTCCCTCTCACATAAGAGAGTAGTCACACCAAATGAAAACTTTGTGCTATCATAACGGTAACGCTGAAACCTATTTCGCCGCCGACACAGGAGTTCCTTATATGACCGTCCCCGCCCCACGCCTCAAACCCGCGCCGCTGAAGGCCGTCACCATCGAAGACCGCTTCTGGCAGGAGCGCATCCGCGTCAACCGCGAGGCCACTATTCCCATCGAGTACGACCAGTGCAAAAGCACCGGGCGCATCGAGGCGCTGACGCTAGCGCCCGTCCCCGACCAGCACATCTTTTGGGACTCGGATGTCGCCAAGTGGATCGAGGCGGCAGCATACAGCCAGGCGACCCACCCCGACCCCGCCGTAGACTTGCTGCTGGACGAGGTCATCGGGATGCTCGCTCGGGCGCAGCAGCCGGACGGGTATTTGAACACCTACTTCACGACGGTCGCGCCCGAGCGGCGCTGGACCAACCTGCGGGACGACCATGAGCTTTACTGCGCGGGGCATCTGATCGAGGCCGCTGTCGCCCATTATGAGGCGACGGGCAAGACGAGCCTGCTGGACGTCATGCGCCGCTACGCGGACTACATCGGTGCGGTCTTCGGGCCGGGGGAGGGGCAAAAGCGCGGCTATTGCGGCCATGAGGAGATCGAGCTGGCCCTGGTCAAATTGGCCAAGGCGACGGGCGTGGACAAGTATGAGCGACTGGCCCGATACTTCGTTGACGAGCGCGGCCGGCAGCCCCACTACTTCGACCAG
>JANLUQ010000045.1:0-1784 GCA_031363565.1 Armatimonadota bacterium
AGCCCCTCGGTCAGTTGATGTTCGCGGCAGAGCTGGGCGGGTCGCTTTTGGCCGCTCTGGATCTGGCGGCACAGGTCGCGCTTGAACTCCCGCGCGAACGTGCGCGGTGCTTTGGTTGACATGATCTTCTCCGTTGGTGTAGTGGACCCGCAGGAGTTAACTCTACCCAGTGGTACGGACAGAGGGGTTCACTTCAGAGAGTTTCAGCACATACCTCATGTACCTGCCGCCAGGTAGCGACACGCAGCCTGTGCCATTACACATTTTGGGTTGGAACTGGGCTTCCACGCCCCCAGAGCCGTCGGGCGGTTGGGCCACCACGAACGGATACACAACGGGAACTGTCACCTCTACAGCTTCGGCGCGCATGTATAAGCACTCCGAATGGATACGGCTAGAAGGTACATCCGTCGGGTCCGGGTGGTAGAAGAGAGAAAGGGTGAACCATGAAAAAGCTCATTTGCATGACACTATTGATGGCGGTGGCAGCAGGTGTACCTGTTGTCTCCGCCTCAGCGCCCTGCGCCAAAACCAATGGGAGTTCCTTAAAACATACTGCGGTGCCAGCCAAATTAAAAAAAGTTTCGGCCACTTCTCGCTCCCAGCATGCGTCCACCGGCAATCCCGCCCCTACAGTCATTCCCGGCGTGGATACCCTGCCGCTTGCTCAGGCTCAACAAGCCGCCTCCGCCGCTGAGGCAGGGCAGCAAGCCCTCGCCAATAAAGATTTGGGCACGGCGGAGGCGGATTTCCGCCGCGCCACGGCGTTGGACGCATCCAATCCCAATGCACTCGCGGGGCTGGCACAGACACTAGAACGGGAGGGCAAGGGTCGGCAGGCTATCAACGTCTACCGATACTTGCTGTACCCGAAGCAGGGGTGGGGAACGAGCATGGAGAGGGACGCAATCCTGCGTATGCACTTTACCTTGCTCTTGGTCAAGGACGGACAATGGGCGGAAGCCGTGTCTGTTTACGAGAATACTATCGGCGGCATTCGCCTCGGCTCCTCTTTCCCGGCTATGAACGTTCACTTCGCCTCCGCCGTTTTACAGCCTGCGTTGCTTCAAGGAATGGCGCACCTGGTCATGGGAATCACCTACAGCAACCGCTTAGAACACACCCAGGCCCTCACCGAATACGGGGCGGCACGGGATGCACAGCCCAGCCTCGCACTGGCGAATTACTACTACGGGCTAGGCCTCTCACGGCTGGGCCGGCGGGTGGAGGCCAAAGCAGCCTTTGAAGAGGCCGCCGGACTGGGGCAGGACGAAGTGAAGGCTGCCGCAGAGGAAGAACTGAAAGGCTTCAAGTAGCCTACGCGCCGCGAACTAAACAAGCCCGGTCTCATGCTCTGAGGCCGGGCTTTCTGCCGTCATAGGCAGGCGGCATCAAGTACCGTCCCAGGCCGCGCCCAGCCGTGCCAGGCGGTCACGGTACTCGATGCGGCGCAGCCAGTCTTGGGGCCAGGCGGCCAGGCCGTGATGTGCGCCCGCGAAGGCCCCGGCGAGGCAGGCAATCGAGTCGGAGTCGCCGCTGCTGACGGCGGCGCGGCGCAGGGCGGCGATTGGGTCGTCGGGGAAGAGCAGGAAGCAGAGCAGGCCCGTGGCGAAGGCTTCCTCGGCCACCCAGCCCTCGCCGGTGATCAGGCAGGGGTCGGCGGTCCGGTCGGCCTGATCCAAGGCCACCTCCAGAGCCATCAGGACGCCCAGGCACTCGTCCCAGCCGCGCGCGATGAACTCAGAAGGGGATGTTTCCAGAGGGCGCTGCCAGAGGGTTCCGAG
>JANLUQ010000062.1:0-25563 GCA_031363565.1 Armatimonadota bacterium
AGATAGACCGCATCACCGTCACCAAAGCTGCCAAAGCGTGAGACAGGCCACACGCAAGAAAGGGACGCCTCTCCAGGAGGCGTCCCTTTTGTTTTGGGATACTTTTCGCACGTAGGATACAGAGGGATCGGGAAGAAAACCACCTGGGGGGGACTCGAACCCTCGACCTAGAATTTAGAAGATTCTTGCTCTATCCAGCTGAGCTACCAGGCGCCGGGGGAGCATCAGATCGTAACATGATGCACAAATAGATGTTAAGCGGGGTAGGAGAATCGAACTCCTAACATCAGTTTGGAAAACTGGGGTTTTACCACTAAACTAACCCCGCTTGTGCTACTATTATACGCCGGTACGATGGGAATGTCAAGAGGGAGGCGTAGTTTATGAACGAACTCGAGGAACTAATCACTTTGTTGGGGCAGGACGCGGACGAGAATATCCGGGCCGACGCCGCCGAAATGCTGGGCGAGATCGGCGGGTCGCGGGCCGTCAAAGCGCTCCAATCGGCGCTTGCGGACCTGTCGGGTGTCGTCCGAATAAGCGCGATTTTGTCCTTGGGCGAGCTTCGGGCGACCGAGGCGGCAGAGGCGCTTCTCCTGATGCTGTCGGATGGCACGGCGAACGAGCGCGGGGCGGCGGCGGTGGCTTTGGGGCAGATCGGGGACCGGCAGGTCGTTCCGATACTGATGGCGCGGGCTGCGGACGAGGCCGCCGCCGTGCGCGGCGCGGTCGCCTGGGCATTGGGCGCGCTAGGAGACGTGCGGGCGCGCGAGACACTAGAGCGGCTGCAGGCGGATGATGACCCGGACACGGCGGAGGCGGCGCGCGAGGCACTCGGCAAAAAGCGAGCCGGCTGAGGATGCAGTCAAAAAACCCGCGACGGGAGCGCTCTGTTCCTGGTATAACCTACAGGCAGCATAAACGATGGCGAATAGGATCACGATGAAGCGATTCTGGAAAACGACGACACTTTCTCTTCTCCTTTTGGGGCCAGCCCATGGCGCGATGGCGGCCCACCACCACCATCACCACCGTCAGGGGCCGAAAGCGCGGGAACAGGTCGTGCTGGACCTGACCCCTGTGGTCGTGCAGCCTTATGCTCTGCCGGATATGACCCAGAACCCCGCGCGTTTCAACTTCCTGCGCCGTATGAACCTGGAGAACGGCGTCGAGGTGCGCTCCACACGCTGGATTCGGCCCGAGGAGGTCACGACGCGCAACATCTTCATCCTGGATGTCACGCAGTCCTTGGAGGGCGGTTTCGACTCGGTCAACCTCTACGACAAGGGCGTCCTATCCTGGGGCGTCATGCAGTGGACTGCCGCCACCGACAGCCTGCCGCCCGCCCTGGTCTACATCAAGAGGAGGCTGATGGGGACCGGACAGGGCCGCGTCTGGGACAAGGTCTTCATCAAGCAGGGACTGGATGTGGATGCGCGCGGGCTGGTCGTCTACGGCAAGCCGCTTGCGGCCCCGGACGACATGCGGCTGGCCTTTCGAGGCTCGAAGCGCGTTGGGAACTATGACCCCAAAATCGTCAAGTATTGGGCTACCGTCTTCGCCCGCGCCGGGCGTCAGCGGCCCATCCAGCAGTACCAGCGCGAATATGCCCAGCGCGTTGTGGACGATGTCCTGACCCGACCCCTGCTCGGCCTCCCTTTTCACAAGCCCGGACGCGACGCGACTGTGGCAGGGCTGACCGGCGGCGACCCTTACGCTCAGGCTCTTGTCTTTGCACTCTGGACCAATAACCCGCGCCATGCCCGCGAATATATCAGTGACGCCGCCCGCGCGGCCCGCGCCGGTGCCGCCGCCGACGACCCCGGCCTATGGCCCGACGGTACATTCCGGCGGTCACTTCTCAAGCGCTGCCAGGCCTCCCGCTTCGGCAACTGGCGTCAGCGCGGGGCCGCTCTTGAGGCGCGCACCGAGGCGATGCAAACGTCAAATCCCGCCCAGCTTTCCCCCTACGAGCGTGACTGTCAGGCCGCATTGGCCATCCGCAAGGTAAAGGCGCAGGCCGCCCGCAAGGCGCACGACCTTTTCCTCGCAAGCCGCCGAAAGCCCGCCAAACTCTCTGACAGCTTCTAGGTCCCGTACCGGCGAACCCTTCCAACCCCAGTCTGCGTTAGGACACAATGAACACCATTGAGACGCCTTTGCTGGAAATCACTGGTCTGAACAAGCGCTTTGGCCGAACCGAGGCGGTCCGCGACCTGACCTTCTCAGTCTCCGGCGGCGAGATTGTCGGCCTGCTGGGGCCGAATGGGGCCGGCAAGACGACCACGATCCGCTGCATCGCTTCCCTGCTGCGGCCCACGGCTGGCCAAATCCGTATCGGCGGCTTCGATCTGGAAACCCATCCCCAGGACGCCAAGCGGGCGCTGGCCTATGTCCCCGAAATCCCCAACCCTTGTGAGATGCTGACGGTATGGGAGCATCTGCGCTTCATCGCCGCCGCCTACGACGCCGAGGACGAGATGGTGCATGCCGAAGCCGTTTTGAAGCGGCTGGACCTGTGGGAGAAGCGCGGCGAGCTGGGGCGAACCTTTCCAAAGGCTTGAAGCAGAAACTCGCCTGCGCTTGCGCCTTTGTCCACCGGGCGCGCGTCTTCTGCTTCGATGAGCCATTAATCGGTCTGGACCCCAAAGGCGCGCGCGAGCTGAAAGAGATGCTGCGCGAATCGAGGGAGGCAGGCGCCGCCGTGCTGGTCTCGACCCATATGCTCGACACGGCGGAGCGGCTCTGCGACCGTGTGATCATCATGGACCGGGGTGCGGTGGTGGAACAGGGCACGATGGACGACCTGCACGCGCGGGTGACGATGGGTGCGACGCTGGAAGAGATGTTCCTGAGCCTGACGGAGCGGGAGCCGCAGGAAAGAGCTGACCCGTGAGTGCCCTGCTCCATCTCGCACTGTGGCAGCTCAAGAATGCCCTGCGCGATGCCCTGACCAACCCCCGCAAGCTGATTCCGCTCGCCCTGGCCGCCGTTTGGTTCATCGGGTTTGGCTTCCTCGTCACGCACACGCAGGGAGAAGCTGCTGCTCCCCAGGCGACTCTGCTGTCGGACTTTGCACGGACGCACCGGGCGGAGGCGCACGCCGTCATTTTTTTGCTCCTGTCGCTGTTCATGGCGGCGACCCTGGATCGCGGCTTCGTCGGCGGGACGCTGCGGTATTCTGCCTCAGACACGGACTATCTGTTCCTCGCCCCGTTCCCCAGCCGCCTCGTCCTCGGATTCAGGCTGCTGGCGCCCGCGCCGGGCCTGCTGCTCGCCGTCCTCTACAACGTTTTCTTTCCCCCCGCCGGTCCGGCGCTCTCGGCCCTGCCGGCCTGGACCGCGATGGCAGCCATCTTCGCCTGCGTGGGCGGCTATCAAAATCTTTCCGTCGCCCTGGATCTGGTGTATGGGCTGGGGCGCTCCGTCCTCCTGAGGCGTTTCTATCTGGGGGCCGTGACGCTCCTGGCCGCCTATGCCATCTTCCTCAGCCGCCGCCACGAGATCGCCGGATTGACCGGCACTGTGGAGCATGGGCTGCTGCCGTTCTTGTTCTACCCCTGCCGATTGACCGCCGATGTCGCGCTGGCGACGAGTGCAGGGAAGGGGTGGCTGGTGGGCGGGCAGCTCGCGCTCTTTTACCTGCTGACGCTTGTTCTGGTCCTTGCACCCAGCGTGAACTTCCATGAGGCGGCGACCGGGGCAACTGAGCGTGTCACACAGATGCAGCAGGCCCTAAGCGATGGGCAGTGGTGGTTTCGTCCGGCGGCTTCCAGGCATCCCCGCGTGCCCATGAGCCTGCCGCCTCTCGGGCGGGGCATCTGGGCCATCGTTTGGGCGCACCTCAGCGCGGCGGCCAAGAACCCGCTCGGCAACTTCGCCGCGCCCGCCCTGTTCGGCATCGGCCTGGCCATCGCCGCCCTTCGCACCCCCGCATCGGCGGAGGAGGGGGGTCTACTCGTCGCCATTGCTGCATTCTATTACCTCATGGGGACCACAATCGGCGGCGGCATCTTCTACTTTCGGCGGGCGCTGCTGCGCGAGCCGCTGATCCGGCCTCTGCCACTGCGCGCCGACCTCGTCGTTCTGGCCGAGGTTCTGCCGCGCGTTCTACTCGCCTCGCCTTTCTATGTGGCCTGTGCGCTGCTCCTTCTGGTCTTCGGCGGCTCGGCCTTCACGCTCTCGGCCTGCATCCTTCTTTGCCTGCCACTTGTATCGCTGTGCCTCACCCTGCTACAATATACCATCGCACTTTCCTATCCGAGCCTGGAAGACAAACTCCAGGCCGCCATCGCCCAGGGCGTGCAGCTGCTGCTGGCGGCTCTGCTAACGCCCATTCTGGCTCTGTTTCTGGCCATCCCTCTGATCCTGGGAATGCCGCCTGTCCCGGCGTGTCTGATCTTCGCCGCCGGGTGCGGTTTTCTGAGCCTCCTGCTGTGGCGCGCGGCGACTCGTGCTTACCTGGCGTATCCGCCTGATGGGACATTTATGCTGCTTACGAAAACCAATGCCAAGCGGCTGATCAAGCCGCTCCTGATCGCCGCTGTCCTGCTCGGCCTTGGCCTCACCGTGGGCCTACGGGTCAACAAGTCCCTGCACAAGCCGCCCCCACCGCCGCGCACGGTGCAGACCCATCTGGGCGACATCGTGATTCAGGTTTCCGAAACCGGGACCATCGAGCCGGCGGATAAAGTAGATGTCAAGAGCAAGGCGGCGGGCCGCCTCCTCTCCATCCCCATCCAGGAAGGGCAGTATGTCACCAAGGGGCAGCTCATCGCCACCGTAGACCGTTCGCTGATCGACCCCGCGCTGACCGGAGATGAGGCGCAGCTCCGCCAGGCGCAGGCCCGGCTGGACCAAGCGAGAGCGGGGTATGCCTTGCAGGTCAAGCAGACGGCGGCAGCCATCGTCCAGGCGCAGGCGGGCTTGAACACGGCCCAGGCCCACCTCGCCGCCGTGGCGGCGGGCGCCCGCCCGCAGGAACTGGACCAGCAGAAGGAAGCCGTCTCACGCGCCCAGATCGCCCACGACGACGCCGTCCGCACCCAGAAGCGCCGCCAGAGTCTGCTGGGCAAGGGCTTCATCTCGCAGGCCGACTACGACGCCTCCCAAGTCGCCGTGGACACCGCCGCCAGTAGCCTTGCGACGGCAAAGCAGGCCCTCCTGCTCACCCAGGCCGGGCCGCGCATTCAGGATGTGAACGACGCACGCGCGCAGGTCGCGGCGGCCCGCGCCCAACTCGACGCCGCCCGCGCGAATGAGGGCCAGGACGCCGTGAAGCAGTCCGACATCGCCCAGGCTCGTGCCAGCGTGGCCCAGATCAGCGGTAACATCCAGCAGCTCCAGGTGAACATCAGCGACACGCGCATCATCGCGCCCGCCTCGGGAATCGTCCTGAAAAAGTATAAGCAGCCGAACGAGATCGTCCAGAGCGCGACGACCGGCTTCTCCGACGCCCAGGCCATCGTCGCGACCCTGGGCAGCCGTCTGGAGGTCAAGGTCGGCATCAATGAGGTGGACATCTCCAAAGTCCACGCCCATGCCCCGGCCCGTATCACTGTGGACGCCCTGCCGGATACGACATTCGTGGGGACGGTGACGGAGATCGCCCCCGCTTCTACCAACGCCTTCGACACCAGCGGCGGGAGCAGCACCAGCTCGATCTCCAAGTTCTCGGTCAAGGTCGGCTTCGCCCGCTACGATCCGCGCCTGCGGTCCGGCATGAGCGCCAACGTCGCCATCGTCAGCCAGAAGCACGCCCATGTCATCCTCGCGCCCCTGGAGGCCATCCCATTCCCCGGCACACAGGGGCAGGTGACGGTGTTGACGGGGCTGGGGAAACCGGAAAAGCGCACCGTCATCACGGGTCTGCGGAACGACAGCGACGTGGAGATTATCTCCGGCCTGCACGCCGGCGAGAAGCTGATCGTCTCGCCCCTCGACGGTACGGCCCGGCGCAAGACGGACTTCAATGGCGGGGGGTAGAACCCACAGGAGACCTCATGTTCCAACGCTCCCGAAAAGGCTATGTCGAGCAGCAGATCGAGATGCTGGCTGAAGTGCTCGCCCGCATCCTGACCGGCAAGGAAAGCGGGCGACACGCCGCCGCACTGGCCGAGGCCGCCGACGCCTGCAAGAAGATGACTGGGCTGAACCTCGTGACGCTGACCGTTCTGCCCGATGAGACTTTGCTGAACCTGTTCCGCATGGGCGGCGGCCTGGACCCGACCCGGTGCGTCATCGCCGCCCGCCTGCTGGCCGCGCAGGCGGATGTCTATGAGGCGCAGAGCCGGACCGTCGCCGCCCAGGCGAGCCTGCACAAAGCGCTCGTGCTGCTCCTCGAAGCCATGCGCTTCGAGGAGGGCCTGCGGACCGAAACGTATCGCGCCCAGGTCGAGGACATCCTGAGCCGCCTGACCGGCTACTACCTGCCGGACGACTTACTCGCGCGGATCGTTGGGTATCGGAAGACGGCGGCGAATGAGTTGGGGAAACTATGATCTTTTTTGAATCCATCCGGGTCGCCCTCGCCGCGCTGTGGGCCAACAAGCTGCGCGCCCTACTTACCATGCTCGGCGTCATCATCGGCGTCATGTCGGTCATCGTGATGATCGCCATCGTCCAGGGCATCCGGCAGCAGATATTGGACCAGTTTGCCGGCAACGGGGCCAACCTCATTTTCGCTTCCTACCAGCCCAAGATTGGCAGCGTCCAGCGCGGCGGCTTCGCCGGGCTGACCATGGAGGACGCGCGGGCGGTCGAGGCGCGCTGCCCGATGATCGGTGCAGTCAGCCCCAGCGCTGAGGCTTCCGTCGTCGCCCAAGCCGGCAGCAATCGCCGCTCGCTCACTCTGACCGGCGTGCTGGACACTTACAATCAGACCCAGAACCTGCCTCTGGCCGAGGGGCGCTTCGTCAGTGCGGAGGATGTGGCGGCATGGGGTAAGGCCTGCGTCATCGGCCATAAGGTCAAACAGGACTTGTTCGGAACTGGCGACCCACTGGGGAAAGAGATCCGCTGCACGACCGGTGACGGCTCCGAAGTCTCTCTCACCGTCGTCGGGCTACTGAAAGAGAAGGACCGGGGCGGGGGCGGCCAGGACTTCAACAATGCATTGTATGCCCCGCTGACCTCGGTGCAGAAGCGTTTCACCGGCAGCGACAAGATCAACAGCTTTTCGACGCGCTCCCACGAAATCTCCCAGGTGGAGCCGGCGGCGGACCAGGTATGGAGCGTCCTCAAATCGCGTCACCCTCTGAACTACAAAGATTTTGTGGTGGACACGCAGGAGGGCATCCTGAAGCAGCTCGACACACTGCTGAACGGCATCCAGTTGGTACTCGGCGGGGTGGGGGGGCTGGCGCTGCTGACGGGCGGCATCGGCATCATGAACATCATGCTGGTGTCGGTGACGGAGCGGACCCGCGAGATCGGCATCCGCAAGGCGGTCGGGGCGACGCGCGGGGCGATCCTCTTGCAGTTCGTCGTCGAGGCAATGGTCGTCTCAGGCCTGGGCGGCCTGATCGGCGTCTCGTGCGGCTACGGCTTGGCGAAGCTGATTGACCACTTCGCCCACAAAGTCCTGCCCACCTTCGTCCCCTTTTGGGCGACCGAACTTGGCTTCGGCTTCGCCGTCGGTGTCGGCCTGTTCTTCGGCATCTACCCCGCCTTCCGGGCAGCGAAGCTGGACCCGATCACCGCCCTGAGATACGAGTAGCGTTTCCCACCTCTTGACAGGCCGCCGGGACTGTGTTATGATGGTCGTGCGGCGCTCCACTCCACCCACGCTGCTTTCTACCCTGTTCTGCCCTGCTCGACTCTGTTTCGCTTTTTTCGTTGGTCTCTGTCCACTGCGAAACCCATCAAAGGAGACTTACCATGACCGAGCAAGACGGCGGCGCGCCCCGGACGCGCCCGCCCCGGCTGTCGCGCCGCACACTTTTGGGCGCGCTCATCCTCGCCCCCGCCCTGCCCTGGCTGGCCCAGGCCGCGCACGCACGCGGCGATGATGACGACGGCGATTCCTCGAAATCCAAACCGCCACGGTCCACGACTCCGCTGCCGCGCCGGCAGCACACGGCGACGCCGCTCGGCGGCGGCTCTATCCTGCTGGTCGGCGGACTGAACCAGGGCGCACTGGCCGATGTCGAGGTTCTCAGGCCCGACGGCCGCTTATATGCAGCCGCGCCCCTGAACACGCCGCGCTATGCCCACGCCGCCGTCCGGCTCGGCGGCGGCCAGATCGTCGTCCTCGGCGGCTTCGGTACAGGGCCGCTCGCCGACGTGGAACTGTACGATCCGGACCGTGACACCTGGACTCTTCTTCCGCCCCTGAGCCTGCCGCGCTACGCGCACGCCGCCACGCACGTCGGCGACGGCAATATCCTGCTCACCGGCGGTGTCTTCCAGGGCATCCTCTCAGACACCGAATTGTACGTCTTATAACCGCCAAAGGAGGCACCCCATGCCGATCGTAGTCAAGTACATTTTACACATTGACGGGATCGCCACGGACACCGTGAGCGCTCCGTTCGAGTCCTACAGCTTCAGCGTCGCAAATATCGGGTCCCAGGCCTCCGGGTCGGGCGCGGGCGCGGGCAAGGTCACGTTCAACCCGTTCTCCATCACCCGAGAGATAGATAAAGTGTCGCCGGTTCTGTTCAAGGCGTGCATCACCGGCCAGCTCATCGCCAAAGTAACCCTAGAACTCCTGCCCGCCGGCCAAAAGGGAACAGCGTCGCCGTTCCTGGTGGTCGTGCTCAAGGATGTCTTCGTCTCGACGATCAGCGAGGCCGGCAATGTTCACGGCGGCGTCCCCCTGGAAGAGATCGTGTTCAGCTTCCGGAGCTTCCAAGTCACTGTGGACGGGGTCACTGCCGGATACGACATTGACTTGGAAAAGGTCACCTAAAAAGACTACCCTGCGATTATCCGGTCCCCGACACGCTCGTCGCTGATGATCTCGCCGTCCCGGAAGCGCACGATCCGTTCGCAGTGCCGGGCGATGTCGTCCTCATGCGTCACCACGACCAGGGTTTTCCCTTCCCGGTGCAGGTCCTGGAACAGCGCCATGATCTCCTCGCCCGTTTTCGTGTCCAGCGCCCCCGTCGGCTCGTCGGCCAGGA
Source organism: Armatimonadota bacterium (assembly GCA_031363565.1). Taxonomy (GTDB): domain Bacteria; phylum Armatimonadota; class Armatimonadia; order Armatimonadales; family Capsulimonadaceae; genus JANXMY01. The sequence continues at coordinate 9,126 of JANLUQ010000062.1, forward strand.
GCAGGACCGGCTCGTTGACGAGGGCGCGGGCGATGGCGACCCTTTGCTGCTGCCCGCCTGACAATTCGTTCGGCTTATGATCCATCCGGTCCGCCAGGCCAACCCGCGCCAGCGCCCGCGTCGCCCGGCCCTCGCGCCCGCCGACACCCGAATAGACCATCGGCAGCTCGACATTGCGGAGCGCGCTCGTCCGGGCCAGCAGGTTGAACTGCTGGAAGACGAACCCGATCTTGCGGTTGCGGATGCGCGCCAGCGCGCCCTCGTCCAGCCGCGCCACCTCCTCCCCGTCCAAGCTGTATGACCCGGATGTCGGCTTGTCCAGGCAGCCGATGATGTTCATCAGCGTGGACTTGCCCGACCCCGACGGACCCATGATCGCCACCATCTCCCCCGCCTCGATATGCAGCGAGACGTTTTTCAGGACGGTCAGGTCCATGTTGCCGGTCTTATAGGTCTTCACGATGTCTTTGACTGTGATCATAAAGCGCTTTCGATCCCTGGCAGAAAGTCCGCCGGTCCGATTAGATGCAGGCGGTTCTCGGCGTTGGCGACCATCGCTTTCAGTTCTGGCGCGAAACCGCCTATGGAGAATAGAACAAATGCGGCTTCGCGCCGTAACTCCTCCCGTGGGAGTCGTGCTACCTTGCCTTGCAGGGAGTTATAAACATCCAGCCCGATGGCGCGACTGCCGCTCCACTTGCACTCACCATAGAGGTGGGTGCCGGTCTCTAGCTTCGCCATGACATCTATCTCCACCTGCCCGTCCCTACTCCAGTAGCGCCCCATCTCCCGGATCGTCAGCCCCAGCCGCTCCCGCGCGTGGCGCTGGAGCCACTGATGGCAGACCTCTTCGAAGACGTACCGGCCCATGTAGTCCGGCAGCAGGGGCGCGACCCGTTCGGCATAGACGCGCACTGGGTCCGAGAACTGTAGTTCGCTGGCGAGGGGGACGGCGAAGCGATACCAGAAGGCTAAGAACGGGTCTGCCACCTGGTAAAGCGCCCGCTTGTCACTCGTCTCGCCGAATGGGAGTTCCCGCCGTATCCAGCCCAGTTCGGCCAGAACGCGCAGGTAACGCGCGAATGAGCCTTGCTCCACTCCGGTCGCGTTCAAAATCTCGCCGTACTGCGATGTTCCAGAAGCGATCGCGCCCAAGATCGCATTGTAAGGCGCCGGTTCCCGGATCTGCTGGCTGCCGAGCAGGAAACGCACCTCGTTTTCCAAAGGGCTTTGCGGGCGCAGCAGCGTGTCCACGATTTCTTGCGCCATCGGCTGGGATGGGTTTATTAGCGCGTGATAACGCGGCGTCCCGCCCAGAATGCCATACATCATCAGCATCTCGGACAGCCCGTAGTGACGGTGCCCGGCATAAAATTGGGCGACCTCCTCATAACCCAAAGGCGCGAGCTTCAGGATGCCGGCGTTGAAGCGCCCGTACAATGGCTGGCTTGCCTCGCCCAGCGCCGCCATCGCGGAAAGCTGCGAGCCGCAGAGGATGACGAACAGCGGCGAGTGCAGTCCCTCCCGGTCCCACCAGGATTGCAGGATGGAGGGCAGCTCGGGCGACTGGTCTACCAGATAAGGAAACTCGTCCAGGATCAGCCCGAATCGACTCGCCCCTGCGCGATCTCGGCAGGCTTGCGAGACGTAGCGGAAAAGGGCGTTCCAACTCACTGCGATCTCTTCCAGCCCAGAAATGCCCGGATTGGGCAGCGCGTCCAGCACCTGCGCCGCGAGTTCCCGCCGCTGGTTGACCGCCGTAGTCTGGTCGGCGAGGTAATAGCAGTGCGCCTTCGGCGGGCCGTCGGCGAAGAAGCGTTGAAGCAGATATGTTTTGCCTAGCCGCCTCCGCCCGTACAGCATCGCCATCTGTCCGTTCAGGCCGGGCCGTTGCCAGGCGCGGTCCAGCGCGGCGATCTCGGCCGTTCGGTTGAAGAACGGATCAGGCTTGACGACGAATTGGCTCATACGGCTAGTATAACATAAAACAGTATAATACGAAATACTATTTTATGTTATACCACTCTCGTTAAAGTTCACATACCGAAGGAGCCTCGGAAATCATCCCCGCGCCCCTGCGGCTTTCAGCAAGGACACTACTGCGTCGCGTCCTTCCTTCACTGCCATTGTGAACGGGGTATCGCCGCCTTTATCTGCCACATTGGTGTTAGCCCTGAGTGATAGCAGCAGTTCGACTACTTCTGTGTGGCCGCAGGCTGCCGCCGAGTGCAAAGCCGTCCAGCCGTTGCCGTTGCTCGTATTGACATCGGCCCCCGCATCAAGAAGGGTCTGCACGGATTGAATATGACCGCCGAACGTTGCGGACATGAGCAGTGTATCTCCAGTGCCGCCTCTCTGGTTAACAGATACGCCCCCTGCAAGGAACCGGTTGAGTAGGCTGACATGGTTATACAAAGCCGCCTGCTCCGCATGATGCCAACCAAAAGCCGCTCCCGCCCTTAGCAGTGCATCGGCAACGTGGAGATGGCCGTGACGAATTGCTTCCAGTAAAGCAGGGCCGTTCTGAACCGCGAGGTCAGGGGCCGCGCCGTGTGCCAGCAGTGCTTTGACAATCGCCAAGTGCCCCCGCGAGGAGGCAACAACCAGCATGGGGTCGCCATAGGCCGCAAGAGCATTCGGGTCAGCACCGTTGACCAGGGCAATCGTGACGCTGTGCGTATCGCCCTCCCAAACCGCCCGCTGTAGTTCTGGTGCGGCGACACTGCAGGGTCTAGTAGTCATGTTCCCCTGCCTTTCTCCTGCGAATGGGAGCAAGGCGGGGGACTGATGTTACTACTGTCGTCCGCAGTTCGATGTCGCCTTTTGCCCAAGCGAGTGCCTCCAGAAGCGCTTCATGCAACCGCTCATAAAAGCGTCTCCGTTTGGCCATCTTCTTCAGTCGGCGAGCTTTGCTCATGGCTTGTCTTTTTGTGTCGCGGTACAAGCAGGCACCGCCGACACTAACCGGCGGCTTCTGGTTGAGCAGTCTGCTGGAAGTGGCGCAGGGAGTCTAGCAGGTGCGGATTCTCGATGAGTTGCAGGAGCCGGGCCGATGATTGACTCGGCACTCTAATTCCCTGCTCCCAACTCTGCACCGTTTTGGGGGACACGTTCAATATCTTGGAGAAGTAGGGCTGGCTGAAGCCGAGGCCCGTCCGCGGGGCGCGGATGCGCTCGGCGTCATAGGCGGGCGGGGGATCGGGAAGAGTTAGAGCTGTAGTCTTGAGCTCAATCTCGCCACGCGCGTATGCCAGCGTTTCTACTAGACCGGCCCGCAGACGCTCGGCTAAGTGTGGCCGTGCGGAATGGGGTACTTGGTCGTTATCCACAATGTTTTCCTTTCGACCGCGCCCGCTACGAGTATCACGGAAAATTATCCCACACTGTAGGAGTCATTGTCAAGGGAGGTTCGCGTCGTTCTGCCCGGTCGCGCGGCGCAGGCGGGCGTCGGCGGTGTAGAAATCGTAGATGGCGCTGACGTAGCCGTTCTGGGCCTGGGTCAGACTGACCTGGGCCGTCGTGATGTCCAGGACCGTCCCGATGCCCGCCTGGCGGCGAGCGGTCGCGGCATCGAAGCTGGCCTGGGCGGCCTGGATGGCGATCTGGGCAAGCTGCGTCCGCTGCAAAGCCAGCGAGCGGTCGTAGAAACTCTGCTCCACATCAAGGCGGATGTTCTGGCGAAGCTGCTCCAGGCGGTCTAGGTCGGCGTCACGCCCGGCTTCGGCAACACGGACAGCCCCGCGCGCGCGCCCGGCATCGAAGAGAGGGTAAGAGGCGGTGACCAAGACCTGAGAATCGGTGCTTTTCGCGCCCAGGTCGTTTTGGGGCTGATAGGTCAGGACATAGGAGCCGGTCAGAGCCGGACCGGCAGCGATATGGGCCTGTTTGACGCTCTGCCGGCTGACCTCGATGACCGAGAGCTGCTGCCGCAGATCGGGGCGGGCGGTATAGGCCTGCTGAACATAGTCATCGAGCGTCCGCTCCGGCCCGGCGTTGGGCGGGGGTGGCAAGGCGTCCGCGGCGGCCAATGTGGCGAGCTGGAGGGGGGTGCTGGTCTCGATCGCCATGACATTCTTCAGCGCGGCCTCGGACGAGCGAACGGCGCTCTCGTTTTGCAGCAGGGTGACCTGGGCATTGGCGAGATCGGCCTGGGACTGGAGGATATCGGCGCGGGCGGCGACCCCGGCATCAATCTGGCCCTGCGTTTGGTTCACCGTCTGCTGTGCGCGCGTCACCTGGGCCTGGGAGACTTTCACCAGGTCGTCGGCCCGCAATAGGCTGTAGAAGTCGCTGGTGACGGCGAGGATGATCTGCTGGCGCGTGTCGGTCCGTCCGAAACGGGCGGCGTCGAGGTCGCGCCGGGCCTGGGCATTGATTGACTCGCGCGTGCCGCTGTCGAACAGCGTCTGCTGGAGGGTCAGGGTAGAGCCGCTGCCGCGCGTGACCGAGACGCCGTCGAGGCTTTGGGGGCCGGTAACGGTTTGCGTCGTTTGAGTGCTCGCGGTCCCCGTCCCTCCGGCCCCCGTCCCGCCGGTTCCTCCAGTCGGCGTCATTATGCTCGTCGTGCCGCCGCCCGTGTTGATGCCGTAGAATGTGTTTCGCGAGTCTTGATACCGGAACTCCGGGGTCAGTGTGGGGAAATAGCGCGCCCGCGCCTGGGCCTTCTGGCCGTTAGCGGATGTGATCTGTGTCTGCGAAATATACCCGGTCGGCTGCTGATGCAGGGCGATGGCAATGGCATCAGCCAGTGTCAGCGGGGTCGGCAGGGCGCGCACTGCCCCGGCGGACGGCGCGACCTGGGCCTTGGCGGGGCGCGGACAGGTGACAACGCTTATGGCAACGGCGTGAAGCAGCAAGATGAGTAGGCGGGGACGCATTCAGACATCCTTTCGGCGATGAGGTCGTTTTATTCTACCCGAAGGTTGCCTGCCGATGACACTTGTGCTACAATAACCGAAGCGATTATGAAACTCAAGCTCGACCTGCACCCTATCTACAACGACAGCCGCGCCATAGATGCCGCCCTTGCGGGCATCATGGACGAGGCCACCGAGAAGCGGACTACGGAACTGGAGATCATCACCGGCAAAGGCTCCGGCCAGCTCAAAAAGTCCGTGCTGCGCTTCCTAGACCAGCCTGAAGTCAGAGCGCGCTACCACCGAGTCGAGAAGGACGGCGATAACTGGGGCCGCCTGTTCGTCCATTTCCGCTGGGAGCGGCTCCAGGCCGCCAAAGCCGTTGCCCTGCCGCCTGAGACCGCCCCCTACATCTGTTTCTGCTGCCAGGCCGCCGTCTCCGTCCCAGTGAGCGCCGAAGCCCTGCACGAGAACGGGCCAGAAGAGCGTGCGGCCGAGTGCCCCGCCTGCGGCTCGCCGAACCGCCTGAGCCTCCGCCTGGACCGGCGTGGGGCGGTCCAAGTCCGGGCGGAGTCGGGGTACGACGCGCCGTGACCCTCTACCGCCTGATTCACCTGCCGACCGACCAGGCCGTCGCCATTGTGGCGCGGGCTGAGGGCTGGTGGGCGAAAGGGTGGGGCGTTCTGGGGAGGCGCGTGTTGCCGCCGGGGCAGGGCTTGTGGCTGCCGGGCGTGGCCTCAGTCCACACCGTCGGCGTCCGGTTCCCGCTAGACCTGCTCTTTCTGAACGAGTATTTCCAGGCAGTGAGCATTGTGCGCGTGACCCCTCCGGGCCGCTGGCTGGTCCGGGCGCCGGGCGCGCGCCACACCTTGGAACTCGGGGCAGGAACCCTGGCGGAGCATGTTCCCGCCGCACGGTCAGGGGAGGCATGGCGGCTCGTTCTCCATGAGGATAGATCGCCGCTTAAAGGCACGACTCAAAGGCGCGACTGAGGAACACTGAGGCCCGGCTGCGTGTTATTAAGGTACGACAACCACCGGGGAACACCCCCCGTGCGGTTTCCGTAGAGAAGATAAGCATTGTTGCCGATAAGACAACAATGTGGTATACTCACCATTCGCCGGCGGCTCCGCTCATCGGCGACGCTTAGGCACCTGTTAGAAGTCTTCCCGCGTCCCATGGATATTGAAATCCAGGCGGGGAAGGAGGCTCTTGTTTGAACGTAAATCGTACAGTCCCTCGGGTCCTACTCCCGATTCTGCTGCTTCTTGGCCTAGCGTACTTTTTCGCCACGAACAACTCCAAGATGTTTCGAGGTGATAGTCAGAAGGAACTGAACATCTCGCAGTTCATGACAGCCATCGGCAGCAACAATGTTCTTGATGGCAACTTCGATAAGGACACGTTCCAGGGACATCTGACTCAGAACGGCGGCCGCACTGCCTTCTCGGTCTATCTGGGGCCGGAAAACCCGTTCCAGCGTCAGGCGCTGTCGGATCAGCTCATCTCGCACGGCGTCAAGAACTTCGGCTACACGCGGCCTCCGATCTCCGACAATGTCATGGCGATGCTGCTGTCGGTCGTGCTGCCGCTCGGAGTCATTTTCGTCTTCTGGATGTTCTTCCTGCGTCAAGCCCAGAGTGGCGGCAACCAAGCCCTCTCATTCGGGCGCTCCAAAGCCAAGCGGCTCAATGACAACGTCCCCAAGGTGACATTTGATGATGTCGCGGGCGTGGACGAAGCCAAGCAGGAGCTACAGGAAGTCGTCGAGTTTCTGAAGAACGCCAAGAAGTTCCAAGCGCTCGGGGCCAAAATTCCCAAGGGCGTTCTGCTGCTCGGTCCTCCCGGATGCGGCAAGACCATGCTGGCCCGCGCTATCGCCGGGGAGGCGGGCGTGCCGTTCTTCCACATCTCCGGCTCGGACTTCGTGGAGATGTTCGTCGGCGTCGGCGCCTCTCGTGTCCGTGACCTGTTCGACACCGCCAAGGCTAACCGCCCATCGCTGATCTTCATTGACGAGATTGATGCCGTGGGCCGCCAGCGCGGCGCGGGCATGGGCGGCGGGCATGACGAGCGTGAGCAGACCCTGAACCAACTGCTGGTCGAGATGGATGGCTTTGACCCGAATGCGGGCGTCATCATGATCGCCGCCACCAACCGGCCCGACGTTCTGGACCCTGCCCTGCTCCGACCCGGCCGCTTCGACCGACAGGTGACAGTGGATCAGCCGGATGTCCGAGGCCGTGAGTCCGAGGCCGTGAGGCCATCCTGAACGTCCATCTGCGCGGCAAGCCGCTGGCAGAAGACGTCAGCGCGCAGAACCTGGCCCGCCGGACCCCTGGCTTCTCCGGGGCTGACCTGGCGAACCTTGTCAATGAGGCTGCCCTGCTGGCCGCCCGCTATGACAAGACTAAGATCGGCGTGGATGACTTCAATGAGAGCGTGGACCGCGTCGTCGCCGGCCCGCAGCGCAAGTCGCGCGTCATGAACGAGACCACGCGTGAGCGGATCGCCTACCACGAGGTCGGACACGCGCTCGTCGGTGAGCTGCTGCCGAACGCCGACCCAGTGCACAAGATCTCGATCCTGCCGCGTGGACGCGGACTAGGGTACACGATGCAGCTTCCGGTCGAGGACAAGTATCTGGTCACGCGCCAGGAGTTCATGGACCAGATCAGCGGCCTGCTGGCGGGCCGCGTCGCTGAGGAAGTTGTTTATAACGAGGTCACGACCGGTGCCTCCAACGACTTCGAGCGCGCGACTGCGACGGCCCGCTCCATGGTCTGCGAGTACGGCATGAGCGACCGGCTCGGCCCGGTCGTCCTCGGCACCCGGCATGGCAACCCGTTCCTGGGCCGGGACTGGAACGAGGAGCGCAACTACTCCGAGACCATCGCCGTCGAGATAGACAAGGAAGTCCGCTCGATCATTGACGAGTGCTACGAGCGCGCCCGCCAGATCTTGAACGAGAACCGGACCAAGATGGACGACATCGTGCGCGTCCTGCTGGAAAAAGAGATGCTGGAGCGCGAGGACTTCATGGCCCTGATGGAGGGTGCCAAGGCGCCCGCCGCTCTCGCACCGCCCGCCACGCCGCAGGCGCCGCCAAGCGAGGGCAACGCGCCCGCCGCGACCGCACCCGAGAAGTCGCGCCGTTTGCCGAATCTGCGCCCTGAACCGGCCTAAGCGCCGTTCGTATTGTGCTGGGGCGGGGCTTGTCCCCGCCCTTTTTCTTGCCGCCCGGTTTTCCCACCGCCCCAACCATTTATGGACACTACTTACCATTATCGCCTGTCCCGCTTAGTCCGCACTCAAAGCTCCGAGATCTTCCTGATCTGGGAGGAAGACCGCCGCATCGGCCAGCTTGATCTGCACTTTGCCATTGAGAGCCGCACGGTCCATGCGACCCTCGTCCTCGAGGCCGATCTACCCGTCTCCGTCGAAGAGGAGCTTTTGGCACAGATTGACGACGACATCGTCTCTTCTTATCTGCCCTCCTTTGAGCGTGAGGACTTCCTGGTCACGGTCTTCCGGGGTGAGGAGATTTCCAACTACACCGATTCGTCGGGCGCGCTCGACGACATGGACGACGAGCACTTTGAAGATGACGATGATGAAGACGATGACGAAGACCGCCCGCGACGCGGGCGGTAGTGTTTCAGACACAGGGAGAGGTCCTATGCACCCGATGATCACCGACGATCAGAAGCATCAGTACCAAGAAGACGGATATTTTCTGCTGGAGAACATCTTTACATCCGCCGAAATGCATGGCCTGGCGGCCTTGGTTGAAGAGTACCAAAAACGCCACGAGGAGGCCCTGGCCGCTCAGGGTGGGACCGAGGGCATCTCGCGGGCCGGCGAGATCACTTTCACCGACCACCTGGCCGAGCACGATGCCGAGATCGCCGCGTTCGTCACACGGCCCGAGTTCGTCGCCATTGCCACCCAGCTCCTCGGCCCGGATGTGGATCTGTACTGGAACCAATCCGTCTTCAAGCAGCCGGAGGGCAAGCGAGAATTTCCCTGGCACCAGGACGATGGCTATACGCCCGTCACCCCCTCGCCGTACCTAACCCTCTGGCTGGCTCTGAACGATGCTACCCCCGAGAACGGCTGCATCTCTGTCTTGCCTGGCTCCCAGAAGGGCGGCCTGGCCCTGCACCACCCCAGCCCCATCGGTCTGGTCTGCCATGAGGCCGATGACCCCGATCAAGGAGTCCTTGTCCCGGTCAAGGCCGGTTCGCTGGCCGTTTTCCAATCGCTCACCATGCACAAGAGTGGCGCGAACACGTCCACTGGGACGCGCAAGGCCTACATCATCCAATACTCGGCAGCGGGCCTGCGCCATGCTGAGACGGGCGAACCGATCGCCAGTGAAATTCGGCTGGCGCGGGGTGGAGTGGCGGCGTAGGGAACCGGCACTTCGAGCGCCGGTTCCCCGCGCCGTCTGAAACCACCCGCCGTCAGGGTACAAACCTCCCATGCTTATGTCTAACCCCTGGCCGCCGCGCGACTATGTTCGGGCCGGGTTCTACCTGGCCCTGGGCGTCGTCCTTCTGGTCCTCCTCGCCCTCGTCGCCCGCCGCTTTGCCGAGGCGACGCTGGCCGTCATCACGCCCTTTGCCGTCGGGCTGATCCTTGCCCTGCTGCTGGACCCGCTGGCCGACAAACTCACCCGATGCGGTCTGCGGCGGACGCCCGCCGCTGGGCTGGTCTTCACCGCCTTCCTGCTCGTCATCATCGGCGTCGGCTGGCTGACCATCCCGGCCCTGATCGCCCAAGCGAGTGACCTGGCGCAGAACGGGCCGACCTACATCGCCGGGCTTCAGGAACACGCCCAGCACTTTCTGGATACCCACCAAAAGATCGGCCCATTCAAGATGCCGACGAACATTGACCAGCTCATCCAGCAGTTCTCAGGCCGCGCGTCCGCCTTTCTGAGCCACGCCGGCGGCCATGTGGTCGCCGTTCTGGTCGGCTCGGTCACGCTCGTTATTCAGATGATTCTGACGCTTATCATCACGTTCTTCCTGCTGCTCGACCTGGGCCGCTTTCGGGCGCGCTTGTTCTACCTCGCCCCCGAGCGCTCGCGCCCGATGATGCGCGACATGGGGCGCGATGTCATGGGCGTCTTCTCCGACTATCTGCGCGGGCTGACGATCGTCTGTGCCCTGTATGGTGCGACCACCATCGGTCTGCTCTACCTGCTCAGCATCTGGCACCACCCGCTGGCCCATTATGCGCTTCTCGTCGGCGTGGCGGCGGGCATTCTTTACGCCATCCCCTACCTCGGCTCGACGGTGACCGCATTGGTGACATTCCTGGTCGCCTTTGCTGCTGCCACTGCCGACCACGCCAGCGGGGCGGCCTTTGGCGGCATCGCCGTGGCCGCGACATTGGCCATGAACCAGGTTTTCGACGGCGTCGTCACCCCGCGCGTGGTCGGCGGCGGTGTGGGCCTGAGCCCAATCATGGCGATCTTCGCCCTGGTCATTGGCGGCGAGTTATTTGGGATCTGGGGAATGCTGTTTTCTGTCCCGCTTGCTGGCAGCATCCAGGCCATTCTATTCCGGCTCTACCCCAAGCTGACCACACCGACCCCGCCGACGTTCCTGACCGCGCAGGGGGTCGCCCTCGACGAGAAGGAGTCGGTCAAGGTGCTGGCGGGAGATCAGTCGGTGACGGCGGACCGGCAGCGAGAGGAGAACGAGGGGGATGAAAAGCAGGTGGAAAACAAAGAAACGGCGGGCGTCAAGCCGTGAAGCTTGACGCCCGCCGTGATTTAGAGCGCGTCGTTTTGGAAGAACTCGATGACCTCGCCGTCCAGTCCCTTGACAAAGGCCAGGCGGACCGGCACGGGGTATTCGCCGGCGATGACGACGTCTTTCGGCTCAATATGCGGGCGTGCTCCCGCCGCCAGGGCGCGGGCATAGGCCCCATCAACGTCCGATGTCCGCAGGGCGAAGTGGATCAGTACTCCCTCCGGCGCCTCTTCATTCCCCCGCTTGCCTCCGGCGAAGACTTCCAGATAGTTGCCGTCCCCTGTGTCCAGCATCGCCGCCCGGCTGTCCCCGTCGCCCCAGCCGTAGACACGGATGAAGCCCAGGCCGGCCTGATAGAAGCGCAAAGTCGCCTCGAAGTCGGATACGCGCAGGGCGATATGGTGGAAGCCGGGCGCGTTTTTCGGCCGTTGCGGCAATTGTGTGTCTGACAAAGGTTTGGTGTCCCCTCCCGTGGTGATCTTCCTATTATACCTCTGCCGGCATTGTAACTCTGCTGGCGCTCACCCGTCCTGAACGCCTTTCGGGCATCATGGTGTCATGAGCAGTTCTACTCCGAGCCGGTGGTAAGAACGGTCCCCGCGCCGCTGGTTCCAGTGCGTCTCCGTGTTATAAGCTGATGTTACGCAGGGAGAAGCGTGGAAGTGAACTTCTCCCGCTCGGGATGGTCGTCCTTCGGACGCAGGAGTAACCGTGGGAAAGCCGCGGACTCGTCATCGGCATCGGAAACGGCCCTTGACATCCCCCGCCGCCCGCGTGTATAATCAAACCAAAGTCTTATAATCTTCTTGAGAAACAAAGGCGACGACGGAGACGAGTACGCCGCGAACACCCTAGCAGAGCGATCTGCGCCAGAGAGCCGGGCAAGCTGAGAACCGGCAGGGGACGCGTGGCGGAAAATGACTCCCGAGCCGGGTGGGGGAAAGGTGCACATGCGAACCGCAGGCGTGCCGAGTAGTTCACTCCGGGGGGCTCCCGTGACAGGGCCAGGGTCGAAAGAGTGCGCCCATCTGCGCGCCACTTGCACCCGCCAAGGCGGACGCCGTGAGGTGCCCGTGAAACAAGGTGGTACCACGGGGGCATGAGCCTTTCGTCCTTGTGCTGGGGACGAATGGCTTTTTTAGTGCCTTTTCTAACATCCGTGGGAGGATACCGATGCCGAAAGTGTTAGGGCTGCGCTGCCGCGAGTGCGGCGAACAGTATGACAAAGCGCCAATTCATGTCTGCGATCTGTGCTTCGGCCCGCTCGAAGTACAGTACGACTTTGACTTCGGGCCGAAGATCACGCGTGAGCTGATTCAGAGCGGCCCGCTCTCTATGTGGCGTTATGCCGACCTGCTGCCCCTCGACGGCGAGCCGTGCGTCGGTAAGCAGGTCGGGTTCACGCCCCTTGTCCGGGCCGAAAACTTGGGCCGCGCCTTGGGGCTGAAAGAGGTCTACATCAAGAACGACGCCGTCAGCCACCCGACGCTCTCGTTCAAAGACCGCGTCGTCGCCGTCGCCCTTTCTAAAGCCCGCGAGTTCGGGTTCCAGACCGTCGGCTGCGCCTCGACGGGCAATCTTGCCAACTCCGTCGCCGCCCATGCCGCCGAGGGCGGGTTCGAGGCGTATATCTTCATTCCGCACGATCTGGAGCAGGGCAAAGTCGTCGGGACCCTGATCTATGGAGCGAATGTCCTGTCCGTGCAGGGCAACTACGATGAGGTGAACCGGCTCTGCTCCGAGGTCGCCGGCAAGTACGGATGGGGCCTCGCCAACATCAATCTGCGTCCCTTCTACGGCGACGGCTCCAAGACCTTCGGCTACGAGATCGCCGAGCAATTAGGCTGGAAGGCGCCCCAGCACATCGTCTGCCCATCGGCGGGCGGATCGCTCGTGACCAAGATCTACAAGGCCCTGAGCGAGTTCGCGAAGTTCGGCCTGATCGACGGCGTTCCGACGAAGATGTATGTCGCCCAGGCGACCGGCTGCAACCCGATCTCAACGATGGTGAAGGAGAGATCGGAGATCATGAAGCCGGTCCGGCCCAACACCATCGCTAAGAGCATCGCCATCGGCAACCCCGCTGACGGCTACTATGCCGCCGAAGTCTGCCGCAAGTCGGGCGGCTGGGCCGAGGACGTGAGCGATGAGGAAGTCGTCGAGGGGATCAAGCTCCTGGCCGAGACCGAGGGCATCTTCACCGAGACGGCGGGCGGCGTGACGGTGGCGACGACGCGCAAGTTAATCGCGCAAGGCATCATCCCTAAAGACGAAAGTGTGGTCATCTGCATCACCGGCAACGGCCTGAAGACGATTGATGCCGTGCTGGGCAAGATCGGCAACACGATCCCCATCCAGCCCTCGCTGGCGTCACTCGAAGAGGCGCTGGCGAACCGTGCCCATTCGCTCCCGGCGAAGACTGGCCTGACACCGGAACTCGCCGCCCTTTAAGGACGATCACTTAGAAATAACAACGCCATGAGAGCTTACCGAGAAAACCTGGCCCCCGACGAGCAGGTGCAGTTCGACCGGATGCGCGCTGGGGACGCCGAGGCGCCGCGCCAGTTCGTCAACTTCGCCTTTTATAAGCTGGACCCGCTGTTCCGGCGCGAGCTGTCCGAGGCCGAGCGGTCCGATGCCGCCTGCGCGCTGGCCGAGGTCATCGAGAGTGCCCAATCGCGGTTCTTGCTGTACCCCTACAGCACCTTGGGCATCCGGCCCGAGTGCGACTTTATGCTGTGGCGCATCTCGTACCGTATCGAGGACTTCGAGGAGATGACGACCGCCCTGCTGCGGACCCGCATGGGCCAGTATCTGTCCACACCCTACTCGTACCTCGCCATGACCAAGAACTCGATCTATGTGGATGAGCACGACTTCGAGGACCGCGAGACGGGCCGCAAGCAGATCGTCATCGGCGGCGGCAAGTACCTGTTCGTCTACCCGTTCGTCAAGACCCGCGCCTGGTATCGGCTGACCGCCGACGAGCGCAAGCGGGCCATGCGCGAGCACATCACGGTCGGACACGAGTACCCCAGCATCAAGCTGAACACGACTTACTCGTTCGGACTGGACGACCAGGAGTTCGTCGTCGCCTTCGAGAGCGACTACCCGCAGGACTTCCTGGACCTCGTGCACAAGCTGCGCGAGAGCGAGGCCAGCGCCTACACCGAGCGCGACGTTCCCGTCTTCACCTGCCTGCAGCAGGACATGCAGACCATACTGAAACACGTCGGCGGCGTCAAGTAGGGGCGGGGCTTGCCCCCGCCCTCCGACCCGCCCAAGGAGAGTAAACACAATGGCAGTCAGCGTATTGATACCGACGCCGTCCCGCAAGTTCACGGCGGGCGAGGACACGGTCAGCGTCGAGGCGGCGACCGTCCGCGAGATGGTGGACGCGCTCGATTTGGCCCACCCCGGCCTGGGCAAGAGCCTCCGCAAGCCCGACGGGTCCTTGAACCTGTTCATCAACATCTACGTCAACGACGAGGACATCCGCTTCCTCCAGGGGCCGGATACTTTGCTCAAGGACGGCGACCAGGTCTCTATCGTGCCGGCGATCGCCGGAGGAAACTAAATATTTATGGCCGTCGAGCGTTTCAACCTGACCTTCAATAAGCTGATGCAGAGCCAGCCCATCGTCTATAACCTGGGCAAGAAGTACCGGCTGGTCACCGTGATCGAGAAGGCCAATGTCTCCGAGGAGGCCGGCTGGATTCAGGTCGCTTTCAACGGCGACGGTGATGAGATCCAGCGCGCCATCGCCGATCTGAACACGCTGGGCGTCACCGTCACCCCCACCGAAATCGCCACGTTGTCCTAGAAACCAGCACTGGAAGGCCAACACCAGAAAGCCAACACCAGAAAGCCGACACCAGAAGACCCAAAGCCCCAGCCTCTCAATGAGAGGCTGGGGCTTTTTCTTTCGGTCTTTCTACGGCAGCGGCGTCACCGTCCGCTGCCAGGAGACGACATCGTAATGGGAGCCGGTCGTCGGGAAGAACGGCGGTGGATGGTCAGCCATGCGGTTGTCATAGTGGTACTGCTCGTTGTAGCCGCTGACGAGCGAGCCGTTATTGCTGGCGACCGCGAAGTAGCCCGCGTCGCGTGTGATGACCCCGCCGATGGATGTCATGTTGCCCTTCAAGCCGCCCGTCGCATAGGTCGGGCAGTCGAACGTCGTAGTCGCGAAGATGCTGCCGTCGAACTCGATGTTGGAAGGGGCGTTCAGGCCGACTTGGATGTGGTGGCCCAGCAGGCCCAGGATACCGGCCTTCTGGTTGAAATTGGTATCCTGGGCCTGCTGCACCGTTAGGTTCCGCGCCGTGTTGTACTTGATGGACCCGGTCAGTGTGATATCTTTGCTGTTCGCGAGATCCGTGGCGATGGTCATCTGGGAACGGCGCTGGATGTTACCACTGGCGTCGGTGATATTGTCGGCTACCGTGCCGCTGAGGGATGTGATATTGCCGTCCGAATAGACCACACCGTTCGGGACCCCGATCAGGGTCTGCGTGGTCGTGATGGGCTGCCCTTGGCTGTCCACTCCAGGCGTGCTGATCGTGGTCTGGCTTGTGTTCAGGTTGATGGTGACGGTCTGCGTGACGCTCCCCTGAGTCACGAGGATCTGCTGGTTGCCGCCGGCGTCCAGCTGCAGCGTCATGGCGCTGTCGCCGTGGATGGAAATCCCGCCTGTGATCTGCCCATTACTCTGGTTGAACCCCGAGGTCGTGTTGATGCTGATGCCCGCTGTCGTGGGCGCATTCGGATCTCCTAAAGTGGCCTGTGCCGGCACCACGTCGCCCAGGGCGGCGTACTGCTGCTGGTAACTCGTGGTCGGCAGCGGGATGGCCGGTGAGTTGGGGATCTTGTTGCCGCTTTTGTCGAGGACTGGGTTGCCGCTCGCGTCCATTTGGTAGCCTGTCGTCATAGTCGCCTGACCGCCCGCCGCGATGCTGCTGTAGTCCGAGGCGCTGGAAGGCGCCCCGACTATCCCGATGTTGTTCTTCCACCAGGTGACGTCGTCGGAGACCGAAAACGCGTCTGAGCCTGTGTAGGTAAAGATAGGGGTATCGGTCGGGTTGCGCCACAAAAAGGTGCTGTGGCCCGTGTCGCCGTTGTGGCCGTCGTTGAAGTGGACCGGCCCTTCGAAGTGGTTGTTGTAGTCCCAAAATCCCCCACCGTCATTGACCGCGAAGTAGGCGTACTTGCCGAAGCTGGACTGCTGGACATAGGCGCGCAGCGTCTGCGTCGCGCCGCTGGGCATGGTGGCGGTGCATTCGACCAGATAGTGCTTCTGCACGGATTGGACATTGGTGTTGTCCGCATCAATAGTGACTTTGAGCTTCGCGCCGGCCTCGGAAGGCAGGTTGAACGGGTTGGTGAGCGTCCCTGATGTGCCGTAGAACGTGTTCCCACTAAAGCTGAGAGCGGAGGGGTCCGGCGGTGCGGCCTGCTGGGTCAGCCAGGTCCGCCCTAGATCCAGGCCCGTATCGGCCATGTTGAACGCTTCCGTCATGTCCGTGCGCCGCTGCGCCGCCGTGATGGTGTTGCCGACTAGGCTCATCAGGCCCGCCGCCGTGATGCCGAGCAAGAACAGCAGGATCACAGTCGTGACCAGGGCGATCCCGCGCTGTCGACCGGCGCGTATCCGAGCAGCGCGCACCCGAGCGGGCCAATTGGGAAAATCTGGAGAAGCGTGCATCATCATTAACCTCAAAAGTAGAACTTCCTGCCGTTCGCCCCGCCGGCAGCGGGGGGCTGGGGGTTGTGATCGCGCAGGTAAACGCAGTCGCCGGTCAGGGCGGTCGCGCCGCC
>JANLUQ010000073.1:0-4650 GCA_031363565.1 Armatimonadota bacterium
CACGGCGGGGCGTTCATGGCGGGGCGCTCACGGCGGGGCGCTCACGGCGGGGCGCTCACGGCGGGGCGCTCACGGCGGGGCGCTCACGGCGGGGCGCTCACGGCCCGGTCACAGCCCGGTCACAGCCCGGTCACAGCCCGGTCACAGCCCGGTCACAGCCTGGTCACAGCCCGGTCACAGCCCGGTCACAGCCCGGTCACAGCCCGGTCACAGCCCGGTCACAGCCCGGTCACAGCCCGGTCACGGCCCGGCCGTAACATCAGTGGAACAGAGCCAAATCCTTGCGTTCTGCTGGTATGTTTGCTATAATGCCGACAAAGCGCTTGGATTACAGAGGCGACTGGGAGGATGATATGAGCGACCTCGTGACCGTGGGCAACTACTCCAACCGCATCAGCGCCGAATTAGCGAAGAGCATACTCGAGACGGATGGTATCGAATCTTACGTCAGGGCGGACGATGGGGGCGGGATGCGCCCGGCGCTCCTGACGGGCGCAGGCGGGGCGTGGCTGATTGTCCGGGCCGAGGACGCGGGCCGCGCCTCGGAACTCCTCCAGGCCGCCCCACAGGACGCGCAGGACTAGAACAACGCACAGGACTGCAGCAGCCCTGTGCCGCCGGGCAGCATCGGCAGGAAGCAGAACCGCTATGTCACTCCTCACGCAAACGGCTACGCGCCGCCCCTCTTTTCTCCTTTCTTCTTCTCTCCTTCTGGCCGGACTACTGCTCTCCTGTCTCGCCGTCCCCCACGCAAAAGCGGATGCGCTTACGGACAAACTTGCCCTCCTGGCGGCGGCGCAGGTCGTCCCGCAGCCGCTCGATCAATGGAAGTTCCACAAGCCCGATGTGCCGGGCGGTGAGGCTATCGGTTTCGACGACTCGGACTGGCAGACGGTCGCGCCCGGCTTCACCTGGGCGGGCGAGAACACCAGGGCCTGGTTTCGGACGCGCTACGTCGTCCCTGAAACGATCGGCGGCGTCCCGACGCGCGGGACGGCCCTGCGGCTCGATATGGGTATGGACGACGACGGGGAGGTCTATGTCAACGGGAAGTTCCTGCTGAAGTTCACCTGGGACGCGGGCCAGATGACTTTGACCGACCATGCCCAGCCGGGCCAGGTCTTTACCCTCGCCGTGCGCGGCATCAATGGGCCGGGAACGGGTGGCCTGCGCCATGCCCGGCTGGTCTACAGCCTGTTCTCACCGATGGAGCGCTATGTCCGCGATGCCCAGTTCGTGGATCGCATCAGCGCCTCGCTGCCGCCTGCCGCCCAGGCCAAAACGCGGGCGACATTGGCGGCGTCGGAGGGCCGACTGGATATGCCGGCCCTGGAGTCTAAAGACTATGCCAGGGCCGGGATATCACTCGCGGCGGCCCAGAAAACGCTGCAAACATTAGCGCCGCTGATGCGCGCTTATGATGTCTATTATGTCGGCCATGCGCACATTGATATGAACTGGCTCTGGACCTGGCCCGAGACGGTGGATGTCTGTCACCGCACCTGGGACAGCGCCATGCACCTGATGGACCTGTACCCCGACTTCGGTTATGTGCAGAGTCAGCCCGGCGCTTACCGCGCGATCCAGAGTCAGTTTCCCGCCGAGTTCGCCCGGATGCGTCTGACTTCCAAGCGTGGGCAGTGGGACACTGTAGGTGGCTTGTGGGACGAATCCGACACGAACATGCCCAGCGGCGAGGGGTTGGCACGCTCCCTGTTCCTTGGCCAAAGGTTCTTCAAGACGAACTTCGGGCAGTATGCGACCACGGGCTGGCTGCCGGACTCGTTCGGCCACTCCTGGCAGATGCCGCAGCTTATGCAGGGGGCGGGGCTGGAGAACTTCTACCACATGCGCTGCGGCGACGGCATCCGCTACAGCTGGTGGCAGTCCCCGGACGGCTCGCGCGTCTTGAAGGCGAACACGGACAGCTATGACGAGCCGATCCTGCCCGAGAATATGTCCCGCCCCTGGCAGATGGAGCGCGCTTACGGGCTGAAGGAGGCCCTGGTCGTCTTTGGGGTCGGCGACCACGGCGGCGGCCCGACGCGCGAGATGATTGACCAGGGCAAGGAGTTTCAGGCCGACCCCTTGTATCCACAGGTCCATTTCGTCACCGCCGATGCCTACTTCAAGCACCTGCGCGGCCTGCCCCAGATCCAGAGCCTGCCGGTCGTGGATTCGGACCTGCAATACATATTCACCGGTTGCTATACCACCCATGCCGACCTGAAGAAAGCCGTCCGGTCGAGCGAAAACAACTTGTATGCTGGGGAAGTCTTTTCCTCACTTGCGGCCATGCAGGGGCAGCCATACCCCACATCCAGCTTCACCGAGGCCTGGAAGCCGACGGCCTTTGCCCAGTTCCACGACATCATGTGCGGCTCGGCCATCCACTCGACCTATGACTGGATGCATCAACAGCTTGTCCCCGCCTTCGCCTTCGAGCAGGCCCAAACCGACAAGGCCCTGGCGGCCCTGACGGCCCATGTGGACACGCGCGGCGTAGGGGCGGGGGAGCAGGCGGTCGTCGTCTGGAATCCGCTATCCTTTGCGCGCACCGACGTGGTCAGGCTGACCGTAACCGATGCGGCCCACTGGACGGGGGCGCGAGACGCGGCCAGTGTCGTCGTTCCCGTACAGACGATTGACGCGCACACGCTGGCCTTTGTCGCCCCCACTGTCCCCGCCTTTGGCCACAAGACCTTTTTCCTGGGCGCTGGTCCTGCCCCACCCTCTGCGCCCCTGGCCCGCGAGACGGCGGGTGCGCTGACTTTGGAGAACTCGTTCCTGCGCGCTGTCGTCGCCAAGAACACCGGCCTGGTCACCAGCCTGTACGACAAGAAGGCCGGGCGCGAGATGATCCCCGTCGGGCAGCCTGCGAACCTCCTGCAAGTGCTGGGGGACAGCGGCAGCGCCTGGGACATCGGCTACACGGGCGAGCAGCACCTGCTGACGACCGGAGCGGTCGTGACGCTGGTCGCCAGCGGCCCCGTCTGCGCCGTCGTGCGCGTCACGCACACCTGGGGGAAGTCTACATTCACGCAGGACGTGACGCTGTGGAACACTTTGCCGCGCCTGGACGTGCCGACGACCGTGGACTGGCATGAGCACGGGCAGTTGCTCAAAGTCGCCTTCCCGCTGGCGATGAGGCACCCTTCGGCGCGGGTCAGCATCCCCTATGGCAGCATCGAACGACCAGTGACCGGCCAGGAGAACCCCGGCCAGAAGTGGATGGATGTCACGGAGGAGCAGCAAGAGACCATCCGTGGGGCCGGGCCACTCGACCTGTCCGGCCTGCTTGACAGCCGCAGCACGTCCAGCTTCGACGGTCAGGGCCGCGGCTACCCTGCCGCCCTGATGCCTAGCGCGGGCGTTCACTCCTATGGGGCGGCGCAAATCCCGTTCCGTCTGGCCGGGAGGACCGGGCCGGATAACATCGTCTGCGACGGGCAGGCCGTGCCGGTCCCCGGCTCTGTCCAGGGACGCGGCGACATGCTGTACCTGCTCGGCGCGGGCGCTCCGGGCAGCCAGGGCGGGACTTTGACCCTGGTGCGGGCGGATGGCACCCGCGTTCCCGTGTCCTTCACCGTGGGCGACTGGGTCGTCGGCGGGGCGACGCGCAATGAGGATGCCTTGACTTTGGATTATCGCCTATCCGAGACCGGCGCGCGGGAGGGCGCTGCCAAGCCCCATCTCTGGATCGCCGCCCTCCCGGTCCCGGCGGGCGGCGCCCTCACCCGGATCGTCCTGCCGCGTAATCCCCTTCTGCATGTCTTCGCGCTTACCCTCGGCAGCGCCCCCAAGCGGACGCCGCTCTACGGCTTGACGGTCCTAAACGACAGCAAGTACGGCTCGGACACGACTGGGAGCACGTTCCGCCTGACCCTCCTGCGCTCCTCCCATGATCCCGACCCGAACCCCGACGAGGGCCTCCAGACCTTCACCTACTCGCTCCTGCCCCATGCGGGCGACTGGCGGACCGCCCGGTCTGAGCAGGCGGGCCTGGCTCTCAATATCCCTCTAAGCGCCGTCCTGACGACCGCCCATGTTGGCCGGGCCGCACCTGCTGCGTTCCTCCTGCCGGCCCCGAACCTCGTCGCCGGCGCACTCAAGCACTGCGAGGACGGGCCGGGCTACATCCTGCGCCTGTTCGAGACGCAGGGCCGGAACACCGTCGCCCACCTGACGTTCTCCCAGCCCGTCCATGTCCGGGAGACTGACCTCTTAGAGCGCCCCGTCCAAAAGCGCCCCATCACCGTCCGGGGCAACGCCGTCTCCTTCCCGGTCGGCCATGACCAGATCGTCACCCTGCACATCACCGACCTGCCCGACGCGGGCATCCTCCCCGCCGCCCCCAAGCCGCGCACCGCTCGCGGCGATCGGCCCCGGTCCCCAGTGCCGGTTTCCCCTAGGCCAATGCTTACGCGAAAATAGCCCTTGACACAACCGGAAAAATGCGGTATCCTGATGACAGCATATATATACACTGAAGGGTCCTTACGATGAAGACAAGGTACACGTCCACCCCCGCGCGTAACGGTTTTACGCTAATCGAGCTTCTCGTCGTTATCTCCATAATCTCCATCCTTGCGCACATTCATGTCCCCGTCCCTCAGATGGTGCGGGAGAACGCCCGCCGCGCCTCCTGTG